>JAIESH010000158.1 GCA_019746175.1 Candidatus Altimarinota bacterium | reverse complement strand
AATTTTTTGTTGCGAGTCATCTCACTTGTCATGAGTTCAATTCTACACTTAATCACTTGTTTTTCCTTAATACTTAACTCTGAAAATCTCTCACAAACCTCACTCTTATCTTCAATATCACGAGGAAAATATCCAAGCAAATCAGAAACCGTTTCGATTCCTGCCTCAGCAAGTCGCTTAATATAAGAATCTGTTGTATGGAGAAGTGATTTGGTTAATTGCATGTAACTCAGTATATAGAACTGAGCTAATTATCCAAAAATGAAAATAAAATTGATACTTAATTTTTAGTAAGTTTTATCTCTCATTGTTTCTTTACATTGATTGTATCAATTTGATTCATTTTATGAATAAAAGGAAGCAAAATTGCTGCCAAAGAATTATCTTCTTTTATTGAATGGGGATCAAATTGTATGACACCATTAGCTCTCATAGTATCAATAATATTATTAGCATATTCATCCTCGACTGATCAAATTCACATAATTCCCCTAATATTATCAGATCGCAGCAATAAACTATCTTCAGTAATAAGATTATTATCTATAAATACATGTATACCTTTTCTTCACTTTTCTACATAAGGCTCACAAGACTTTATTAAGCTTCAAAGATCTCACTTACATTCTTGGTAGATTTTCTTAGAGTTCTTAATCAATTCTAATAATTTGAGTAATCTCTGATTTTCAAATCAATCAGAGATTAATGGTAAATCTATTGGATTTCATAAATAGGCAAATTTTTTCCATGCAATTCGGGTTCATGGCAATATTCACATAGAAATGACTGTGAATCAAGTTGGTAAATTTTCTTTACCATTCTCCTTACTAATTGGCAGCTCCATAATTTGAGTGTTATCACGCATACTATTATAAAATTAGATTATGCAGCAATTAAATACAGTGAATCATTAGCTGCGGCACGCACAGCAAATTTTGTCCCTGATTCTTGGATATGTATATGACCATTGTGGTATACTAGAGTTTTTCCAATAAGACTTTTGATACCAAGAAGTAGACTTGGAGCCAGTCCATGTACGCCAAATATTCTCTCGATATCAGCAATCGTATGAGTTGCTTCAATAAAAAGAGTTTGTGGTTCAAGAACTGATGCAATAGCATCTGTGACTCTTGATACCTCAAGATGCCAATTAGATTGCACTGTATCATCATGATGAAGTGCCTCTGGACTTGTACTTGATACTTCGTATGTCATATAATAAAATTAAGTTACCAAGTCATTCTGTCACAATTGTTTTCTTTTTGCAAATATTATCATCTAAATTTTTTGCAATTTTCTTACTTTTATCTATACTGAAACTCAGGTTGTAACTCTGATGATCTCGATTGGCACCGAGGGAAGATAAAAACCAAAATAAAGTTGTTCTGAAAATTCAGAAAACTTGGGTGGAACCGTCCAAAATAATTCATATTTGGACCCCAAGAAAGTATCATTACTTTTTTGCGGGTCTTTTTTATTTTTTCAAAAACAAAACTATGTCTAACGTTGAAATGTCTACACTCGTTACCTTTGCAAAAACTCGTGGATTCGTATACCAAGGATCTGAAATCTATGGTGGTCTCGCTAACTCTTGGGACTATGGACCACTTGGAGCGACACTCAAAGAAAATATTAAAAATCTCTGGATCAAGAACTTCGTTCAAAAACGAAAAGATATGGTTCTCCTTGATGCTGCTATCATGATGAATCCCAATGTTTGGGTAGCGTCAGGACATGTTGGATCATTCTCTGATCCTCTTATGGAATGCAAGGATTGTCATACTCGTCATCGAGCTGATAAACTGATCGAAGAAGCTCTTGAAAAAGATGCAAATTTTACACTTCCTGCAAACTGGGCTGGAGATAAAACTCCACTTGAAGATCTCAATACATATATCGCAGGAGGACCAATTGCTTGTCCAAATTGTAAATCAAAAAATTGGGGAGAAGTAAAAAGATTTAATCTTATGCTCTCAACGAGTCAAGGTACAACTGAAGATGCGACAGCACTCGTATATCTCCGTCCAGAAACTGCCCAGGGTATTTTTGTAAATTTTCCTAATATTGCTCGCTCGTCTCGGAAGAAGATTCCATTCGGAGTAGCTCAATGTGGGAAGGCATTTCGCAATGAAATCACTCCCAAGAACTTCATTTTCCGAACTCGTGAATTCGAACAAATCGAGATTGAATACTTCTGCAAACCAGGAACTGATGCTGAAACTTTTGAGAGCTGGCTACAAGAAGAGGATCGATTCTTTACAGAAGTTCTCGGATTTAAAAAAGAAAATGTTCGCTTTGTAGAAATTCCAAAAGAAGGACTTCCTCATTATTCTAAACGGGCATGAGATTTTGAATACCTCTTCCCTTTTGGTTGGGGAGAAATCTCAACTCTCGCCAATCGTACAGACTACGATCTCAAGGCTCATATGGAACATTCAAAACAAGATCTTTCATACTTTGATCCGTTTGATAATACCAAATATATTCCATATGTTGTAGAGCCTTCTATTGGACTCTCTCGTCTGACTCTTGCTGCCATGTGTGATGCATATGATGAGGTTCCTGGAGAAGAATGAACATCAAAGATTGTGATGCGATTTGCTCCACAAGTAGCTCCGATTAAAGTTGGAGTATTCCCTCTTATCAAGAAATTTGCAGAACCAGCCAACGAACTCTACTCACTTCTCTCTGAACACTTCGTATGTGAATACGACGAGGCCGGAACGATCGGAAAAAGATATCAACGAGCTGATGAAATCGGTATCCCATATTCTATTTGTGTAGAACCAGAAAATTACAATCTTGGTCAAGTAACCGTTCGAGATCGTGATAGCGGAGAACAAGAAATGGTACAAATTAGTGAACTTGTAGAATATTTTAGAACTAAAGGTTGCTAATATGATAGAATCCTCTTCTACATTTCAATGACATCTCGATCGCGCAGATGCAACATTGAGTGATTTTACTATTAAAATGCATCAATACTATCCTGCATCAAGAAAAAATCTTGGAGCCTATATTCTCATGCGACTCTGAAAAGAAAAAATAGGTACAAAAAAATATCAAAAATGGGATTGTATCTGGACAGAGTATTGTATGTATTTGAATCAAAAATCTTTAGCAAGTACTGCACTTGCAAATTTTCATCATCGCGCTTCCTCTACTATTAATTAATATAGACTATGATCCATGCTCTTATTGATTCCCTGATGCACTATTTTGGTACTATTGGATATCTTGATATATTCATACTTATGACAATGGAATCATCTATTATTCCTGTTCCATCGGAACTCGTGATGATTCCAGCTGGTGTATCTGCCCTATCAGGTAATATTAATCCAATTATCGCAACTATCATTGGATGACTTGGTTCAGTACTTTGAGCTATCCTCAATTATTGGATTATCGGAAGATGGCTCGGAAAACCATTTTTGGAAAAATATGGCAAATATATTCTCATCACCCGAGAAAAATATAAAAAATCAGAAGACTTATTTTTAAAGAATGGAAATCTCTATACATTTATTGGAAGACTACTTCCAGTAATTCGTCACCTGATATCAATTCCTGCTGGTATTTTTCGCATGAAGATGATTCCATTCATAAGTATTACCTTTATCTGAGCCACTCTCTGGTGTGCTATTCTTGTGGCGCTTGGGTATTATTTTTGAGAATCGGTTATTGAAATCACCAAAAAATACTGACACGAACTCACTTATGTAGCAATTCCACTTATTGCAATATATATATGGTATAAAATTTTTAGAAAAAAATAATCCCGAATATTCGGGATTATTTTTTGATATATTATTGGCAACGTGTTCCCCACCAATGGGCGAGATCAATTAATCGATTTGAAAGATCTTTTCCAAGGGGAGAAAGGCTATATTTAGAATCTGGAGTATTTTTAAGGAGGATACCGAGCTCTACTAGTTCTGTGAGTCTATCAGTAAGGATCTTGGTATTCGCTTCACCAATATTACGTCTAATATCAGTAAAAGTATTAGCTCATTCATCGATGGCTTGAAGTATAAATAGAACCCATTTTTTACCCAAAAGAGCAAAGAGTCATTGCGCATGCGGACAGTTACATTGTGGAGATCGAACCATATAAAAAGTATAGAATATCAGTTGATTATACAAATAAAAATAATTTTTGCAAAGATTCTTTAGTTTGAGAATTTTTTGTTATAAATGTTAATTAATTCACTTATAAAAGAGAAATAGTTTATTTTTCAAACAATTATTTGCTTTTTATTTGTAAATCTATAATATGATTTCACTTTAAATAATAAACTAAAAAATATGTCTTTCCTATCAAACCTTTCTTGGAGATACGCAACTAAACAATTCGATACAACTAAAAAAGTATCAGATACTGATCTTGAAAAAATTCTCGAAGCAATCCGTATGACTCCAACATCATTTGGACTTCAACCATATCACTTCTACGTAGTTACAAATCAAGAAATCAAAGATAAAATTCAAGCTGCAGCTTGGAATCAGCCTCAAATTGGTACCGCTTCTCATCTTATTGTATTTACGGCTCGTACGGATTTTGTAGCTAACAACAATGAATACTTTGAGCTTATGAGTGGAGGAAATGCTGATGTTCGAGCAAAACTCAAAGGGTTTGAAGATATGCTTGTTGGTGCTGTTGGATCAAAGAATGAGGCAGATTACTTAACTTGGGCAAGCAAGCAAGCTTATATTGCTCATGGATTCGGTCTTGCTGCTGCAGCAGAACTACAAATTGACTCATGTGCCATGGAAGGATTTGATCCAGTCGCAGTTGGTGAACTTCTTGGTCTTCCTGCTTCACAAAAAACTCTTGTACTACTTCCAATTGGATATCGAGCTGAATGAGAAGCTCCACGTGGACCAAAAGTTCGATTCTCAAAAGAAGCACTGTTTACTTTTGTAAAATAATCTAGCACTCTTCCATATAAAAAACTCAGTATTACTACTGAGTTTTTTATATATAAATACTATTGTCAAATATAATATATGTGTTAAAATATATATAATATAACAAATATAAATATGACAACTCCTAATACAAATGAACCAATACGGCTCGAAACAAATTCAAGGTGACAAACTGGAATATCATTAAAACAAGCTGAACTCGTCGGAAATACGGTAGCCCTCTTACTTATGCGGAAGCCTCTGCAAAACTCTAAAAATCAACTACATTAGACTCATTGTCGTGAACCTGACCGTCTGTCTCAAGGTTTAGTATGTTTAAGTGAAAGATGATCACCAACAAAAGTTATAACCTCATTTCTTTTTCATTTAGCAGCATAAAGCGCTAAATCTGCCATTTCCATAACACTTATTTTATCTGCAGATCCGCTATTAAAGTAAGATTGATCTTTTGCTGTAGCTATACCAATTGATACAGTTTGTGAGATTTTATTCTGATTTTTATCAGAATAAGGTGTATTATTAATGCATCGATTTATTCTTTTGGCAAATTCCATTGCATCTTGTTCATCACAAGAGCGCACAATGCATGCTAACTCTTCTCATCACATTCTAAAAACATCTGCCTGTGTTCCATAGGCAGCACATTCTCAACGTATAATTGCTGCCACATGTTGCAATACTTCATCTCATACACCATGACCATATGTATCATTAACTTTCTTGAAATGATCTAAGTCAATAATCATAACCGATACTGGAAATATCGTTTTCAGAGTATCAAGTCATTGATAATCATTAATGGTTTTATCTAGTGATCTTCTTCATGGAATCCGAAGAAGTGGATCCATCATTGCTAGATCTAGATTTGTTTTTTCACGAATTCCTGCAACATATTTTGCAACGAGTATATCTAGCACTGTCTGCACACTAAATCTAATTAATTGGGCATCTGCGTTTTGATACAACTTACTCTTTGGAAAATGTAGATTTAATATGGCCTGAGATTCTAATTTTAATGGTAATATAACACTATCAATATGCGAACTAAGGGGATAATCTGACACGAGCACTTGTAACAGTGGTTGTGATATTTTCAATAAATCCTCTCTAACAAGTGGATGATTACTATTAATTAGAATAGGCGTAATGGCAATTTCATCACCAATTATACTTAGCACTCTACCAATAACCAAACAAATTACCTTTATCAAAGAATCTTGATCAGTCATGATATTGGGCATTCTATGCAATACCTTTATT
>JAIESH010000139.1 GCA_019746175.1 Candidatus Altimarinota bacterium | reverse complement strand
AGCCACATTTGCATGAGTTGGAATGATGAATTTGTTTTTACATACATTTGAATCTAGCGTTATTTCTCTATCTTTGTTTCTTGTAATTGGATTATTTATAGCCAATAAAAATGCTCACAAATAAAAAACTATACATTACTTATGTGGGTCGACTCGAGAAAGAAAAGGGAATTGAAATTGTTCTTTCTTGTATAAAAAAATCACTTGAAGAAAATAGAAATATTATATGGAACATATGTTGAGATGGTTCATATAAAAAACAATTTGATTCTATAGATCATCCAAATGTTATAGTCCATTGATATATCAATAAAGATCAGCTTCAATCAATACTCAAAGAAACAAATCTTGTATTGATGCCTTCACTTTTTTTGGAGACCTTCGGACTTGTAGCCTTGGAGACGCTTTCTCTAGGCGTTCCAGTATGTGGATTTAATAAGGGTGGACTCAAGGATTTTATTCATCCTGATTTGGTGCTTGATCTACTAGATTCTGTGAATTCGTTTTTCAAAATTGTAGATACTGGAACTTTTCCAATGGTAGATATTACAGCATTTTCATATGAAAAATGGATGGAAACACTTACAAAACTCACAGAATGAGCTCAAAAAATTCTAGTAGTTAATGATTATATTGGTCAAGTAGGATGAGCTGAAGAATATGTAGATTGACTTACTCGAGCTCTCACATCGCTTGGAAAAGTCGTCGAAATCTATGGATATAGATGAAAAATTAATCGTTTTATTCGAATTTTTTTGATGATTATTTCTCCATTTGCGTTTTGGAGAGGAAAAAATATGGAGAAAAAAATTCAAGATTTTCAGCCAGATCTGATCTGGATGCACTCGATTTTGCGTTATATCGGGCCATTTTGAATCAATAAAATCGTAGAGTATAAATCGAAAAAATACATATCATATCATGATTTATGATTGATTTGTGCCCGTCCTAGTGCTATATATTCAGAATCTGACATTCCTATGAATCCAGATTTGGCGAGCTGGATTCCTAAAAAAGTGAGTATTATAAGTATTCTTTCCATATTACCAAAGTGGTTGTATATACGTTGGATATGGTATTTTTTATCCAAAAATACAAGCATAAGTCATATTATACCTTCACCTTGGATGAAATCTATTTTTCAAAAATATTGTCTCTCAGACCCAATCGTATATCCTCATACCACCAGTATTAATAACCAAGTCAAGTTATAATTATTGACACTTCATCGTATAATACTAATATTCATTCTATGAATTTTATCAAAAAAACAGGTTTTACGCTCATTGAAATATTAGTAGTAATTGCCCTTATTTGACTCATGTATGCAGCTACATCATCATATACAAATGATTCTCGTGCATATCAGACTAATGCTGAAAGACTTGCAAATAGCATCTATGATTCTGTTCGTCTTGCTCGTAATAATATGATTATTGGTCGATGAGTTTTTACAGGGGGCACTCTACTGGTTGTGAATCAGAGAACAATATCCTTATCTAGCCAATGACTTAAGGTTATATATCAAGATGTTAATAATAATACAGGTACAGAAGTATCTCTACAGAGACCTTTTTTCGAGGGTGATAGTAATTATCAAATTATAGATATTGCAGTATCTTCAGGTGGAGTAAGTACTGGAGTGGTTCCAATTTGGGATCATACTGGGGTAACAAGTGCAAATGTTGTTATGAATCCTAATTCGGATATCATAATTGATGCTATCAAGTGATGAGTACCAATTCCACCAACAACAATTCGTACCATCAAACTTACTTCCGGATATAGAGGAATGGAACAGTCTGTTGTAATTGATCGTGTTACTGGAACAATTGAAGTCAAAAAAAGCACAGAAGATTAATCTACTGCGCAGTCTCCCCAAGTTACCATCTGACTTTCCGCATTGTAACTTGATATTTTTTGAGATATGAGATCTTTGTGGTCTCTTTTTATTTGTTCAAGTACCTTGTAGATATCTACTGGTGATTCCACATGAACAAGAGAAGATCTATATTCTTTCACTCCTGGGAAGCCATGGAGATATTGTACGAGGTGTTTTCGGGCTTCCATCATTCATTTTCTTTCTTTACAAGTCCAGAGTAGATCTCCATGCTCTTTCATAACATCAAGGATTTCTCCAAGAGTTGGCTCATAATTGCCTGGTAAAAAACACCAAGGATTTCCAAAGCTAGCCCTTCCAATCATGAATCCATCAAGATTTTTGAGTCCTTCAGGATGAATTATTTTTTTGAGGCCATCTTCATAGCTCATTACATCTCCATTACATATAACTGGAATATTCACATGTTGTTTGAGTTCATAGATTCCAGTGAGGTCAGCCCTTCCAGTAAAAGCCTGTTTATAAGTTCGTCCATGTACTGAGATTAGACTGGCTCCTGCATTCTCAAGTCCTTGTACAAATTCTGTAAGGAGTGAGTGATTTTCCCATCCGAGTCTTGTTTTTACTGAAACGGGAATTTTAACAGCTTTTGCCATCTCTTCAACAATCTTAAATGCTGTATCACGATTGATCATAAGTGATGATCCATGACCACTTTTTACAACTTTTTTTGCTGGACATCACATATTAATATCAATTCCAGTTATACCATATCATTCTATGATTTTTGCTGCTTCAGCAAACATAGCTGGATCTTTTCAAAAAATTTGGATAATGAGTGGATATTCACTCGAATGATGGGTCAATGCTTTTCGTTGAAGTTCTTTTGAATGCACAATTCCATCAGCTGAATAAAATTCAGAAAAAACTACCGTTTCAGGTGCAATTTTTTTTACAATTTGACGATAAGGACTGTCACAATAGCCATCCATTGGGGCAAGAGTAGATATTGGTCATCGAGATGCGAGATCCTTCCAGAAAGTATTCATAGGTCCCATTTATATCTAAAATATCAGAAAAATCCAATTTTTCTCTCATCAAAAATATATAATACTTTCTCGTCAATATTTTTTCATCATCATTTTTTGGCTTTTTTTCTGAGAGTATGATACAGTGTCTTTATACATCAGACAAAAACAAATATGCCTATAAATAAAAAAAATCAAAAGGATGAAGCGCGAGCTGTATTATTGCGACATCTGGAACTACCAAAATCAACACGAGCTGTAGTGGTAACATATATCAAAAATCCAGAAATACTGGAATTTCTTACTCGTGCCTGTGAATCAATAGGAGTGAGCCTAGTGACTGATCATCAAGAGATGGTTCTGTCTGGTGCTGATATATGGATTAGTGATTATGTGGATGATTCTATTCCAGTTGAACAACTCTCTAAAAAACGAGTTGTTCCAGTCGTTCCTGTGGCTGAGAAATATAAGGATACATTTTCAGAGTTTGATCCTATGAAATTTACTGGTAATTCTTTTATTTTTCAAGAAGTGAATCAATTCCAGATGTTTGAAAAACTGATTCGAGCACTCGAAAATATGAGATATGCCGGGGATAAGAGAATGCTTCTTGAAAATGTTGAAACTATTAAATTATAAAAAAAACACCGTCAGAGACGGTGTTTTTTTTATTTGATGAATTCTATATTTTCAGCCTTATCAATGAACAGAACTCCATTGAGGTGATCTATCTCATGTTGTACGATTCGTGCAGCTAGGGCCTCAAGTTTGAGGGCATATTTTCGACCTTCTGGATCTATAAATGCGACTTTTACCCAACTCCATCTCTCTACGTCACCAATCTCTCCAGGAACAGATAGGCAACCTTCTTCTGCTTTTTCTTTTTTTTCTGAATGCTCTATAATTTCAGGATTTACCATAGCTACAGTCTTATAGTTTTCATCTTCATAATCTTTCATGAGTGAAACTACAATTAACCTCTTATTAACTCAAACCTGAGGGGCTGCGAGTCATACTCATCCATTTTCAGGATTTTTTATATGCTTAATCATATTCTCAGCAAGAGATCTATATTGCTTTAATTCTGCTGGTTTGATGATATCTGAAACACTTCTGAGGATTTCATTGTCATCTCATGTTTCGATATTGAGTTTTGGCATATTTGTCGAGATAAAAAAGAAAATACATTTGAATAATAGTCATTTTCTTATAAAATTCAAGCGTCATTTTCTTATCCTTTTTTATGCTTGCATTTCTCCAAAAACTCGTTGCTCTCGATTCCCCGATTCGAGTTACGTATCACTATGTTCGCTGAGTGATTGCTTTTTGGATTTCTGGAAATCCTGCAAAAAATATGATTGTTATTGGAATAACTGGAACAAAGTGAAAAACTACTACAACGAATCTTGTAGCTAAATGACTTCAAAAAGCTGGAAAAAAAGTAGCCATGTTTTCAACAGTAAATATCTCTATTAATGGTGAGATTGAAGATAATAATATGAAAATGACTACACCATCGCCATTTTTCTTATGGAATTGGCTGAAGGAGGCACGTGATGCAGGATGTGAATATGCTGTTATAGAGACATCATCCCATGCTCTTTTTTATAACCGAGTTTACGGACTTCGTTATGATGTTGCAGTACTCACGAATATTGCACAAGATCATCTTGATCTTCATAAAACTATGGATAATTATGTAGATACCAAATTACAATTATTCCGCAATCTTTATAAAAATGGTATTCAAAAATGAGTACGTAAAGTGTGAGTAGTGAATATTGATAGTGAATATTCTGATCGATTTCTTTCAAAAGAAATTGTAGTAGATAATCTCTATACGGTAGGATTTTCTCCATCAGCACAGATTCGAGCGGAGAATGTGAGTAGTACTGAATTTAGTACTGAATTTGACGTTCGAATACCATCGAATCAGTTTCATCTCACTTCTCGTCTTCCAGGTAATTTTAATATTTCCAATATTCTTTGTGCTGTTGCTGTTCTCATGTCACAACGAATTGATATACAGACAATTCAATCATTGATCAATGAATTTGCTTGTGTTCCAGGAAGACTTGAAGAAGTATCTAATGCCAGATGAGCCAAGATATATGTAGACTATGCTCATACGGAAGAATCACTCAGAAGTGTTCTTGATACACTTCGTCAGATCAAAACAACAAAAAGAATTATTACAGTATTTGGAGCTACATGAGATCGAGATCGCACGAAACGTCCAAAAATGTGAAAAGTAGTAGACGATCTATCAGATATTGTTATCTTGACTGATGATGATACTTATACGGAAGATTCACTTAGAATTATTCGAGATGTTACTGAGGGAATTACACGTAGAGAAGGTGAAGGATTTTGGATTATTCCTTCTCGCGAAGATGCTATTCGTACAGCACTCATTATGTTACAGCCGGGCGATGTACTCATTGTGGCAGGGAAATGAGCAGAAACAGTACAAGTAACTCAATCTGGAGCCATTTCATGGAATGATCGTTTAGTAATAGAAAAAATTCTTATGGAAATAGAAGCTCAGGTTATGATATAGGTAATATTTTTGTAGGTATAAATATGCGTTTTTTATTATCATCATCAATATAGTGTTGAGTTTCTTTTTCAGTAACTTTATAACCAAGTTCCTGTAATCGTTTTTCTATGAGTTCCATAATGCCCTTGAAATCTCTAGTTTTTAACTTATTAGTATTCCAGTAAGTTTCAGGAAGATTTAAGAATTTTTGACATATTGCAATCAGAGTCGAATAATTCGCTCAAGGTATTCCCGATACAAGAGTCATTCTAGATATATTGATAGAACCACTCCAAGAAAAATAAGGAATAGTATCTATGCATTCAAGTAATCATTGATCTATTTCTTCAGTTTCTGCAAGTATATGAATAGCATAATTACTATTTCTTTCGAGCAAGACAATAGCTCGTGAAATAGGATTTCCATTTTCTTGATTTATTGTTGTGATTTGATCTAAACTCATATTACTGAAATTAAAAATAAAAACTCCTTCAGTTTTTTCTGAAGGAGAAGTGTATATGTTCTGAATTTTATTCAAACTACATAAATCTACCCTTCAGTTTTTTC
>JAIESH010000003.1 GCA_019746175.1 Candidatus Altimarinota bacterium | reverse complement strand
ATTTAGACTATAAGTATTATTTTCACTATATTGAATGTATCCTGGTTTTGATATGGTATTTGCGATTGGTTCATCACATTTACTCTCATTTACTCGTTAGAGCATATCTCTGTCCTCCACTTACAAATTCAGTATCAGTTATAGCAATTGGGCTATTTGAATCTGAATCAATTATTAGATCTGCAATAACTGTACCAACAGCAACATCACGTCCGTCGAAATTAACTTGTACATGATATGTTCCCATATCCTTTTGATCTAGAATCGTAATATCAGGATTAGAATTACTAATAGAACGAAACTTGGTAGGATCTCCAAGTAGGGTAAATTGTATTTGATCAATTTTTTTTCCTTTTGCACCAAAAACCAATGAAAGTGAATTTCCTGAGCGCTTCATAATGATATCTGCTTCAAGACGTGGTGTCTCTGTAACATTCTCTACACTTGCCATCAGTCACTCCATACTTACATCACCATGAATAACACTCACAATTGAAAAGGCCGCAAAAACAGCAATTCCACCTGAAACAAAAGTTTTTCGTAACTGATTTGCTCGATATGATGTAAAAAAGTCAGTAGTTTTTTTGATAGTTTTTTGCATAGGAGGCTTGATAATAGAGAGAAAATAGATATCTTGTTAAGAAGTTTACTCCGATTTCGTTTTTTTGTCAAATAATCATGCCCCTTAGAGCTTATTTCTTCATACTATTTCTTATATTTATAGCTAGTAGCGGTTCCATCGCTATGCTCTATTTTTATATGGATCCTACTACGGCTCTAGTTATGGCATTTTCACTTATGGGTATGGCGGTATTTCTTGCTAGTAGCAGCTTATTGTCACTTACTTTATTTTTTATTAAAAAAATATACTATCGCGGTGATGTCAATCTCACGACTATTCATGCTAGCATCAGACAAGCTATACTTATATCTGTTGGATGTATTCTTATGCTTGGACTCCATAGTGTGCATAGTTATGAAGCTCGCCTAATCGCAATGATATGGCTTACACTTGGTTGTATTGAAGTAATGGCTCAAGCGATCGAATAATTTTCATTGTCAATTATGTTATCTAACTTCAAAATCTTACTCTCTTCTCCTAAGCGAATACTCGCATATTTTGTGCTGGTTATAATATTTTCACTCGTTTGGTGGTATGCTACAGATATCCGAATCATGTTTGGTAACTATGGAAATATTCATACTTATACTGATATTGGATTATCAATTTTCATAATCATTCTCTTCCCACTGTTAATTATTTCCATTTTCTATAAGAGCTGGACATATTGAAAACGAGCAGATATTGAACTAAATACGATCAATTGAGCAATAAGTGGTATTATTTGAACCATTATTTCAGGAGCCTCATGTTGTGGTGCAACACTTGCTACCTACTTTGGACTACTTCCCTTGATGTCATTTTTACCCTATGATTGACTCGAATTAAAAATCCTATGAACCATCTGACTTGCCTACGGACTCTGGAGTAGTATCAATCACCTTACCGTTTGTAAGACTAAAAAATAAATTTCTATTTCATATATACTTCGTATACTTTTTCCATGAACATACTACATCCTTCTGAATATCCCAAAGATTTCTTCTATCATCGTACGAGTGCTGAGATATATAGGCCCTATATTGAATCTTGTGGAAATATTACCACATTTGATATTTGAAATCCTCCTCAGTATGCTTGGAAGAAGGGATTATTTTGAAATAAAGTACATATAATCAAGTATGAACGAACAGATATCGAACCAAATATAGACTTTTTAAAGGAAAATGGAGTAAAGCATGGTATGGTTACCTGGATTCCATACACTCGAACAGATATACCTGCATGATGGCGCAGATTATGGCTTACTGATCACTTTCAGGAGACAAGTGTGAATACATTGGATGAAAACTATAAAACTAAATGGAGTGATCGTGCCAAAAGGGCTCTGAAAAAATATGAAAAATCTTGAGCTAATGTACTAGCCGTAGATTCTGATACATTCGTAAAAGCATTTCGAGCAACAAAAGTAAAACACTGGTATAAGAGTGATTATATACGTAACTATGAACGAATTCGTTCTTTTGCTCCAGACAAGGTACGACAATGGATTGTATATCACAATGAAAAGGCCGTAGCATGACTTGCATGTATTGACTATATAGATAATCATTCTGTACACTTTGTAGCCTTCACAAGTAAAGAATCATACCCAATTCAATGATGAACGGCACTTATAGATACTTGGTTTCGGGAATCTCTCGAAAAATGAATCAAATACATCACATTTGATCAGCTCAGGAATCCTCATGGTCCCAGTGAGCAAAAATGATATACAGAGTTCAAAGAAAATTTCATCGAAAACAGACTCTCATTCCCCAAAGCATATTTTAAAATGTTCTAGTATATACTAGAACATTTTCTACATTAAGAGAAACATACGAAGTGGGATTTTCACGATACCCGCTTCTTTATCATGTCAGAGTTGATTTTCAGAGATAATAATTCCATATTTTGATGGATATTTTTTCATGGTTTGTGCTACTTCCTTGTATCATTCCGTATTTCACTCTATTTGAATAGGAATCAGTGATTCATCTATATCAACAATCATATCAGTTCATCAGACATTGGCATCATACGATATAGTTCATTTCCCCACTCGATCAAAAGCCTTATGAAAATACATTGCTACAACATCTTCCATGATTTTAGATTTTTTATTTGAATCAAGCAGTAATTCAGATAGCATTCTATAGTTTAGGATGCGAAAAGCAGGTGTAGCAAAAAGATACTTTGATGATCGGCGTGATACAACTTCACCAAGATATGGTCAATAGGCATACATGCGTCTCAGCAAACCTGAATTCTCAAGAGCATCCAATATTTCACTCATCTTTGATCTACTAAAATTGAATTCTTCAGCCATTTTTTTGATGTTACAGATTTCCATGTGTGAAAGAGCGAAGAGTATACTTGGAATAAGAGCTACTGTATCTGGGTGGAATTTGGCATAAGCGAGATCTTTATAGAGGATTCGGTCTAGTGTTCTCTGCATTTGCTCGTATACCATAGATTCCTCATTCACATCTATCAGATGAGGAAAAGATCCATAACAAAGATATCTATAATAATCTCCCAAAACCGTTCATTTATAATAGGTATTGATTTCTGGTGCTACGAGCTGCAAAGCTTTATAGAGATCTTCACTCGTATCTGAAAAAAATATAGCATCACGAATACTTGAACCAAGTCATGGGATTTTATATTTTTGTTTTGTGATCTTGAGATACTCTGCAGAACTCAGCGGATGAAGAGTTTCGCAAATTGTATGAGAAAATGTTGAATTATACTGTTCCAGTAAGGCTGGTGTGCCTGCTACAAAAACAAATACCTTAGAAGATGATAGTATCAAAGAATGCAATACTACAAAAGCTTGAGTATCAAATTGAGCTTCATCAATAAAAATACAAAGAGGACGATTCAAATGTGAAAAAGAAGTCCCCGTAAATTCTACATATCAATTGAGAATATCGCTCAAATTAATAGATAAAGTACTTTTTATATGATCTACTGAAAAAAATAATATATCACATTGATCTTCATCTTCAATTTCTGAAAAAAGTTGAAATAAAAGTGTACTTTTCCCCGATCAACGAAGTCATGTTAATGAAATTAGTCTATTATTAGAATCTCCTTCGATAAAATCTTTATAATAACCAAAAAGTTGATTATAAATATTTCTTTGTGGTTTTTTTTGATTATTTGAATTATTTACAAAAGACTGAGCTCGAAATCAAGCAAAATCCGCTTGTTGTGCAATAAAATTCTGAACGACATTATCTACCATAAATAATAAGTATTATACTTTGATATAATCAATAATATCACATTTATATTGTAATGCAAAATAAAATTATCATAGCAATGTTTTTGCTTTAGATAATATGAAAAATATAAATCTAGTAGGTATAAAAGCTCTATTAAGTGATTAAAATAAAAAACAATTTAGAAATTGAACTTATTTGAGTATACATTAATAAGTTCAATGAAAAAAACGTATAATACCTCACCTGAATATTATCCTATGTAGTTTTATATCAAAAACACCAATAATCAAGGCACTACAGCTTTTTATTACAAAAAGTATATCAGAGTAAGATTAATAGTATTCAAGGCTTTAAATCGATAAATTAATCATTTAAAAAAATCCCTCAACATGATATTGAGGGATTTTGAATTATTCAGAGATAGTTGGTTCAGATACAGATACTGTACCTCCAGCTTTTTCGATAGATGCACGAGCACCAGCTGATACTGCATCGGCAGTTACCGTAAATGCTGTTTTTACTTCACCGCGACCAAGAAGCTTAAGGAGTTTTCCTTTTTCTCGGATAATACGACGTTCGTAGAGAATTGCGTAATCAACAGTAGTTACACCATCAATTGCGAGTGCCTCAATTTGATCAAGGTTGACTACAACATATTGTTCAGGTTTGTAAGCAGTAAATCCTCGTTTCTTAGGAGTACGGCGGAAAAGTGGAGTTTGACCACCTTCAAATGTTGGGTAACGCTTACCAGTACCAGTACGAGAATTTTGTCCATTCATACCGCGACCAGAAGTACCACCAACTCAGCTTCCTCGTCCTCGAGCAAGGCGAGTCTTACGAGTTTGAGAGCCAGGAGATGGGCTCAATGTTGAGAGATTTGACATAATATTGAGAGATTAGTTTTTGACTAGAGGATTACTTAGATTTTTTTGAAGTAGCTGGAGTTTCAGTGGTAGTTTTAGTAAAAGTACGAATTTGAGAAACTGGCTTGAGAGCTGCAAATGCCTTCATAGCAACGCGAGCGTTGGTAATAGGATTTGAAGAACCGTGTTGTTTAGCAATTACATCTTTAAGTCCTGAAACTGAACAGATCTTACGAACTGCACCTCCGGCAATGATACCAGTACCTGGATGAGCTGGATGAAGAAAAAGTGTACTTGATTTGAAGTTAACTGATACATCATGAGCGATAGTATCATTAACAATATTAAAGGTAACAAGGTTTTTCTTTGCATCACGGATAGCTTTTTCAATAGCTCCTTGAACTTCACCTGATTTACCAATACCAAGACCAACACGTCCTTTTCCATCACCAATTACGATTGATGCACGAAAACGAAGTTGACGACCACCAGCAGTAACACGAGTTACGCGAGCAATTTCAAGCATTTCTTCCTTGAATTCTTTTGCTTCTTCGCGAATACCACCACGAGCACCATCACGACGAGGTCCACCCTTGCGAGCGCCACCATCACGACGATCTCCTTTTGGAGCTTCCTTATTTGCCTCAGCAGCAACTGGAGTCTCGATGATTTCTGCTTGCACTTCTGTTTCTGGAGTAACTTGAGTATCTGACATAGAAAAATTTATGAGAAAGAAATATTAAAATTGAACACCTGTAGCACGAGCCGCTTCAGCAAGAGCCTTAACTCGTCCATGGTAAAGAGATCCTCCACGATCAAATACACAAGCTTTGATTCCTTTTTCAAGCATAGCTTTACCAATTTGTTCACCAACCACACTTGCTCGTTCTGTCTTAGTTCCTGTTTTTGCAGTAATATCATTAGCTGCACAAAGAGTAACACCAGTTACATCATCAATTACTTGAGCAGTAATATAAGCATTACTACGAAATACTGAAAGACGTGGTTTTACAGATGTACCAGTCATGCGTGCTCGAACTCGAGTAGCTCGTGAAATACGATTTTGAACTTTTTTTAACATAAGAAAGAATTAACAGTGTATAAGAAACGAATTTTTATGATTATTTACCAGCAGTCTTACCAGCCTTACGACGAACATGTTCACCAACATAACGAATACCTTTTCCTTTGTATGGTTCTGGTTTCTTAAGAGAGCGAATATACGCTGCGAAGTATCCAAGAAGTTGTTTGTCGTGAGACTTGATAT
>JAIESH010000129.1 GCA_019746175.1 Candidatus Altimarinota bacterium | reverse complement strand
TTGTTTTATTTATCGGAAAATCTTTTAATTTTTTATCTATTACTTTTATAAGATCTTGCAGTGTTGATTCGGGGTTTCGTTCAAATCGTTGACGAAGAAACATGAGTCTCTCGTATTCCCAATGAACCATATCTACACCAGTCATTTTTTCTTTATTCTCATCAGAAAGAACCTCCTTATCTACAATATCATCTTTTGACTCAAAAAATTGATTTCTAACAGATGCTCCAAGATTTGGTTTTACTGATAAAAGCGATATCACTTTATCGCGAGTTCATTTAAAAATCGGAGCAAGTTTTTCTGACTCGTATCACATTCAGATAACCAAATCAATATCCCGTAAAATTCATACTGTGTCAGCATTTCAATATTGTGGAGAAAGTTGTCCAATAAGACTCATATACAATAAAAAGTTATGTATTTATTATAACATAACTTTTTATAAAGTACAATACTTTCTAGATTAACACTCTACTATATTATCCTCCTTTTGGCTTGTAAGAAATTTCCATTCAGTATTTGCAAGTTTACGATCAAGATGAAGTTGAATTTGCTCCATCCCACCTTCTTGTAATCGAATATTTTTGTAATCGAATTTATCCCATGGAGCATCTTTCACAAAACCATCCAATCGAGCTCATTCATAACATTCCTTTGAACAAAATCCAAGATGTTTCTTGAAGGCTTTTTCAGTTGCGATAATACGAGCATTGCAGAGTGGATAACGACAGTTTTCACAATTGTCGGTTTTCTCATTTGTATAGAGACACTCCCCTATTGTAGTATGAGTTACTTCGTCTCCAACTTGCGTAGATACTCGTCCATCAAATGTATAGAGATTTCCAAGCCAGTTTCCATCATTGAATTCATTAACATACTTCACTACTCCTCATTGAATTGAGAGAAATTCTGTATCTCCAAGTTGATTAGCAATCACTGCTGCTTTTTCACAACGAATTCCCCCAGTACAATACCAGATTACTTTTTTTCATTCAGCATATTTTCCATATTGCTCAAGTAGTTTTGGTACTTCACGAAAATTCACAGTTCATGCTGGAATTGCATTCTTAAAGTGTCCAAGTCGGTATTCATAATCATTTCTCATATCAAGAATGATATAGTCATCTTTTTTATCACTTTCAAGGATTTCCTTGAATTCTGTTGGTGTAATTTCTTTTTTGTATTTTTTAACCTGATCAGCTGTAACCTTGACTCCAAGTGTTACAATCTCATTTCGAATCTTGACACTCATGCGAGGAAATTCATGTCCATCAACACGAGTGAGTTTGGTATCGATATCAGCAATATCTTTAAAATATTTACTTTGATCCAAAAACATACGATATGCTTTGCACTGTCCGATATTACCTGTTACAGTTGAGCTAATTCATTCTGTTCCGATATATATACGTCATTTGAGTCCAATATCACGAGAAAAATCAAGATGTTCCTGTGCTACCATATCTAATTCTGATTCTGGGATATCAACAAATTTATAAAACGTGAGTAGTTGAAACTTCGGCTTATGCCGAGCATTGAGTTGGGAAACCATATTACTTGCGGGTAATGAATAAAAAAACACGCGACTTGCGAGTCGAGTGTTCTGGATTATATAGAAAAATATGAAAAAAGAAAATTAATCACTCAGCCCCATAAGTGCTGATACTCTAAATCAATACGGATTCGTAAAATCTTCTCTATCAATCTCTCAAACTGTAACCAAAAAAGTATGAAAGATTAATTGTAGATAAGAAATAAGTTCAGGATGTTCATATCCTGGTTCTGATAAAACTAATATTCCTTGATTCAACTTCTTAATTGCATCAAGAAATTGTAAAGAAACATTATCAGCTGAAATATTTGATAAAAAGGAAAAAGACCGAAAGATACTTTGAGATAAATCATTATGTTCAGTAAAATCAATTATTTTACTTTCCCACATACCATCATATAGTTCATTAAAAAGGTTTCGTTCATTATTAAAAGTTTCAAATATATTGGCTATGTTATCTTCTATAGAATTACTTTTATTCATAAATGGTATATACTTAATAATTTAAATAAATCAATTATAACTCGAATATGAGTTATTACTTTTTTAAAAATCTAAGAAAGTTTTACTAAATATTTTTGCTACTTCATTACGTGAAATATTATTATTTGGTGCATATGCATAGTCTGATACTCCACCGATAATATTATTATTTTTTAGAGCATAAACGTATGAGGCAAAGTCACTTGATGATGGAACATCAAAGAATGTAACATCAACATCATCAGTAATTTCAAGTTGAATGGCATTACTAAGGATTTTTGCAGCTTCCCCACGAGTAATTGGAGCATGTGGACGGAATGTACCGTCAGCATATCCACTAATCCATCCATTTTCTGATGCAAAATTAATATAATCTGTATACCAAGCTCAAGGCATTACATCACTATATTCTGATTCATTTCCAGAAATAGTATAATGACAAGAAAGTGAACGAACCAACATTTTTACAAATTCTGCACGAGTAATTGCTCGTTTTCCATCATAGAATTCATAATTTGGAACAATTCCATGTGATTGACTAAGAATATATCTTTGATCTGCGTTAAGATTTTCTTCATCAGCATCCAAACTCCTGTACATCATGAGTGATTGAACATCAGCTGTAAATTCTCATTCAGAAACATTTTGAATTCCAGCATCATCTACTGAATAGAACTCTTGTACTACAGGACAAATATAATCTGTAATTGGAGTAACTATTTCATGAGTAACTCATTCAGTTATATTTTTAGAATTATTTGATGCAGAAAAATGTGATGCTGTACGAAGCAAGCGAACAATATTTGGGATAAGTGTATCTGCAGGACTAGATAAATTAGGTGCTGAATTGAGGTTCACGTTTGGACTATAAAAATTACCTCCATATGAGTTTCCACCCCCTCCGCCTCCTGGTCATGCATTGCTAGCTGCAGGAGCAACGCTACCAATAACAGTAACTGTACGGGTAACTCCAACACCTGCATTTCCGCCTGCATCTGTCCGATTATAAAATAATGTATATACTCAAGCAAGATTAGTATTGAGTGTTCCAGAAGCAATAATCGTACCTGAGCCATCGATATTATCAGTCCATCTTGCACCCGGATCAACAAATGCTGTTCAGGCATTAATAGTTACAGCTCCTGATCCATTGAGTGTAATAACGGGTGGAACATTATCAGTAACATCTACTATTCTATTGAGTGTTACTGTATTGAGATTGGAATCTGTAACGCTATAAGTAATTATATAAGTACCTACGGATCCAGTATTTACACTTCCTGTAATTGAAACTGCTCCTGTCATAATACCATCTTCTGCATCTGTTGCAGTAGCACCAAGTTCAGTATATGTTCATCCAAGAGGAATTCTCATAGTACCACTACCATTGAGTATAATTGTTGGTAGTCCACCAGCAACTACATTGATTATTCTACTTGCCGAAACTGTATTTCTATTGGAATCAGTAACTGTATATGTGCCCGTATATGAACCTACAATATTAGCGTCAAGTATTCATGTAAAGGTAATGCTAGGGGTAATATTTCCATCTTCAGTATCATTTGCTGTTGCCCCTGAATCAGTATATACTGATCATCTCATGAGGATATATGGATTATTTCCAAGGATTGTAATAGTTGGTGCATTACCTGCTATAACATTGATAGTTCGAGTAATTGTCACAACGTTATTACTAGAATCTGATACTCTATAAGTACCCGTATACGTACCGAGAGTACTTGTATCAATAACACCTGTAAAAGTTACACCGGTAAGTGTTCCATCTTCAGTATCAAACGCAGTGGCACCAGGGTTTACAAATAAATCACCACGTCAAATATTCATAGGATTCGAACCAGAAAGAGTTAAAACTGGTAACGAACCAGCAATTACATTAACAGTTCGACTTACTGGAGTTGCTACATTTCATGCGGAATCTGTACGATTATATGTAAGCACATAAGTGCCAAGCATGGAAATATTCACACTTCCACTTGCACTAATAACTCAAGTTCAATCTCTAGAATCAGCCCAAGTAGCACCAGCATCTATGTAATTAGCATTTCTAATTACGTTAATAACACTAGCTCAACTCAAAGTAATTATCGGAGGAGTTCGATCTGCCACGACAATTATTCTTGTGACTGGAGTTGCAGGGGTCATAGAAAAATCCATTACATTATATGTAATACTATATGTATCAGGAATCATGCTTTGAACGACTCAAGAAGCAACAATAGACGGAGTTAAATCTCAATCTTGAAGATCATTAGCGGTAGCACCTGAATCAAAATAGGCTGTTCACAACTCATGTAATACAATACCAGATCAAATAAGTGTAATAGTTGGTGCACTACTGGCATGAACAATAACTGTTCGTGATCTTGTAGGTGCAGAATTACCAGATAAGTCAGTTACATTATATGTTAATATATAAGTTCATGCTGTATTTGTATCTACCATTCCTCATGTAGAAACACGATTAGTAATATTGAGATCTTCGGGATCAAACGCACTAAAACCAGGATCAACAAATACTGAACCAAGAGCAATATTCATCGTTCCAGATCCATTAAGCGTAATAGATGGAAGTCCTCAAGAAGTCACGTTGATAGTACGGCTTGTACTACCTAAATTTCAAGCTCGATCAGTATAATTATAAGTAATAACATAAGTTCCTCATGATGAGGTATTTACAGATCCACTATATCCCCATGTAATTGGGACATTAGTTCCATCTCTATTATCACTAAATGTGGCTCATGAGTCAGTATAGATTCCTCCAATTCATACTGAAATAGTCGGTAGTCATTGTAAGCCAATATTAGGTGCCTCATTATCAAAGATAAAATCTGGCACATTCAAAATATTACTCAGTCAGGCTCCATCATCTACAGAAATTGTACAGCCACTTATATCTCCTGTTGTTGGACCAAAATTATTAAATAGAACTGAATTATTTCAAATACTTGCGGTTGTCAATGTATTCGTTCCTGAACAAGGTCAAAGATAAGCAATCGGTCCAGAAGTAGTAGAATTAAATATATACACTGGATTATTAGTGATTGCAGCAACTGGCGTAACTTCTGTAATTACTGCAGCTGCATTTGCTACTCATATGGGTGATGATATCAGTAGTAGACTCCCTATAGTGATTGCTGATATGGATTTCTTAAGAATTGAAGATGATAACATATTTGTATTGATAGAAAATGTACATAACGAGATTAGCATAATTTGGAATAAAATGCAAAAAATGAACACTTCACTTAAAATACAAAAACAAATATGTAAATAGTATGCGTTTTAGTCATAAAAAAATACCCACAAAAAGTGAGTATTTTTATAAATTGATTTCTTAGAGCATTCAAAGCAGTTCATCCTTGAGTGCAAGTCGCATTTTTTTGAGTTGTTCAAGATCCATATCAGACATCATATATCCAGGAATTTCACTTTCTGCACGACCAATTTCGAGACAGAGTCCATCATATTCACGAAGTAATTTGGCAAAATGAGGATTTGAAGACTTAAGGTCATGAATAGTATCTTGTAGTTCTGGATGATCTGCGAGGAATGGATGGTGATCGAATTGCATAAAATAATTTTTTAAAAAATAAGGCGAATGCAGTCTAGCAGATTTAGAAGATCTTGTAAAGAGTTTTTTAAAATTACTTTTTTGGATATACGCTCCAGAATTCTTTTCGAAATTCTTCAAATTTTCACTCAAGTATCGCTTTTCTTGAATTTTTTGCTATGAGAAGTAGATATTCAAGATTATGAAGTGATAATAGTACTCAACCAGTGGCTTCACCAACATTCACGAGATGACGGAGATAACCGAGTGAATATCTTTTTGAAACTTGTGTTTCATAACCTGGAAGCATCGGAATTT
>JAIESH010000053.1 GCA_019746175.1 Candidatus Altimarinota bacterium | reverse complement strand
AAATGCAGTCGTAGTTCAGTTGGATTAGAACGCCTCCCTGCGAAGGAGGAGGTCACAGGTTCAAGTCCTGTCGATTGCACCATAAAAAATCAAAAAATCACTCGAAAGAGTGATTTTTTATTTGCCCATTTTCGGTATTTTTCTATACTAGATAAGTATTTCTTGATTATTATACACTATGTGACGTTGACCAACAGTAGCCTGACAAAAGGAAGCTTCTGCAAAAGCTAAATCTAAAATCTACAATATTCATTCCAAACTCATTACTCTTGCTGCGGAACGTGGTTCTGATCCAAGTATCAATGGAGCCCTTGCTGATGCAATATATAATGCAAAACGCGACGGGGTAACTTCTGATGTAATTGATCGTGCCATTAAGCGTGGTGCAGGAATCGATAAAGATACTACAAAAGTAGAAGAGATTTTTTATGAAGGATATGGTCCTGGTTGAGTCGCTATTATCGTGAGAGCACTTACTGATAATCGCAATCGTACAGCTCCAAGTATGCGACATATTTTCTGAGCTTTTTGAGGAAATCTTGGAGAAACTGGATCAGTTTCAAATTTTGCATTTGAATATCGTGGTGAAATCCATATCCAAAAACCAGATAATATGGATGATTTTGAGATGATGATTCTCGACACAAATGCAATTGATTATGCTGAAGAAAATGAAGAAATTGTGATTATCACACCTCGTGAAGACTATGTTAGTATCAAGTCCGCTCTGGAAAAATCAGGATACACCGTTAATTCAGCTACACTTGGATATCGAGCCAAGAACTATACGGAAGTTACTGAGATGGATAATGCTCTCAAAATTTATAAAATGCTCGAAGAATTTGAGGCTGATGAAGATGTGGAAACAGTATGGAATACAGCTGACATATCTGATGAACTTTGGAAAAAAGTTACCGACTTTGCAGAAAGTAAAAAATTCCGAACATAATGAAGTAGATACTATGGAGTATAAAAATCTTTTGTATTTTTTTCTCTCTCCTCTATAATATTTTTATAATAAAATTATAACTATGTCTGATCCAACTCAGGATATCGTAGGTTCCACTTGAAATCCACCAATTCCAGCTCCACCTCCACCTCGAGCAAAAACATCAAATGATGCATTACTACCAAGATTCATGGTACATCCTCTTACTACGTTTGAAGAGAAAGTATTTATGGATTTACTGGAACATTCACTATCACTTTCAACCTTTGAAAAGAAACGAGTAATTGATGCTGTGCCTACGCTATCTCAATTTCAGATTGATGAGCTGGTAAAAGTATTCGAAGATGAACGAGTAGAATTTCGAAAACTTATGCCAACAGAATGAGAAATCATCAAATGACTTCTTGTGAAAGCTCAAAACGAGTGGGAACAACTTAAGGATATCTATATCGAGGAAGAAAAAGCGGCAACTAAGGCTAATGAGGATGCTCAAAAAGCTGATGAAATGCGAAAATCACTCGGACTCTAATCTTGTATTTAGGTAAATCTTCCGTATATTGTACGGGAGATTTTTTATGTTTTTCGCAGTTATTCCATTTACACATTCCATAGGCACAGAACCACTTATTTACTCATGAGAAACACTCTGAGAACATATAGCTGAAATTGGTTCAATTGTTGAGATTCCTTATGGGAATAAAATGGAACATGGCATCATTGCAAAAATATATCATGATTGTCCTTTCTCAGATTTATCCGAGGCATTCAATCGAATTAAGCCAATTGCATCTATCATCACTGAAAAACAACTCCTTGCACCATATCAAATCGATATGATTATATATATATCACAAAAATATATGATTCCTGTGCATCGCACGCTTGGAATTTTTCTCTCAAGACCAATACTGAGTCGTCTGGAAAAAAAATCATATGAACCAATTGAAAAAAAATCTATACCAACAAATACACAAATCATAAATCAAATTCATATTCTAAAAGATGCTATTGTCACTCCAGATGTGGTAGAGCCATACATACAATGAAACACGGTAATTATTCTAGCAGATGATTTTGCACTCATACCATATACGCAAAAATATCACGATAATTCTCAAGTATTGTTTCTAAAAAATGAAATGACTGATACAAGAAAGGCTCAGGCATGGATTGATATAAAAAATTGAGTTTTCCCGATTATCTTTTGAACTCGTAAAATTCTTTACTATAATCTCAATCAATATCAAAATATCATATATATAGAAGATTCTCTTGGTGCTGACTATTGGCATTATCCCATTAGGATAAGGTATAATGATATACTTCATACTTTTCATCAGGCAAATTCAAGTACTTCACTTAGAATACTAACGAGTGTACCAACTATCTCAACACTCACTCAATTCAGGCATTTTGATATACAAAATATCACGGCTAACTAAAACATTTTTCTCATGAAACAAAATATAGAAATTCTTACCAATAGATTAATTCGTTATATTACGCATCTCGATAGGATTGCTATTTTATGGTATGGAATAGTACTTTGGGTTCTCATAATTCTGATAACAACATTCGGATATACTGTACTGGATCATGAATATTTTTCAAAAGCCGCAGAACGTCAACAAAAAACAACCATAAAAAATCCAGTATCTCGTGGAAATATTCTCTCTTCAGAGGCTTCTCTTCATGGAATACTGGGTGTTTCAACGAATCTTGGAACTCTTGCGATTGATCCAACACAAACTGGATCGATTAGCAAATTGCTTCCTTTTCTTTCAGATTTGATATACCAAGATTCATGTGAATCACAGCTTCCTGTAGATTGTATTGTGAATATTGGGAATTATGTACGACAAGATCTGACTCAAACCAAGTGACTTACAGAAGCAAGTCTCAAAGAGATGATTGAAGCCTATATACAAACTCGAATCAGTACGCCAATTGAGAGTGTTTTACTCAAAGAAGCACTCGATGAAGCTATGATTACTCAAATCAATGCCCTAAATGATGGAGCCCTATTTTTTGTGGTGAATAATCTCTATGTAAATCCAACTAAGGTTTCAAATGGTGAAGCACTCGCAAGTAAACTCAATGAAATACTTGGAATACCTAAAGAAACACTTCTTTCGTCTTTTGTCATAAAAAAACGAAGACATTTAGAAATACTACGGAAGATGAATATTATCTCGCGAGATATTGTTAAGAAAAGAATTGATAGTGAAAAATGAGTATTAGCTACTATAAGTAACAAAGATCGTGCCAGAGAGATTTGGACTGAAGAAAATGCTATTTTTCCATTTTTCAAAATCGAAGATAATCTCGTTCGCTACTATCCTGAAGGGGAAGCTCTCGGACAAATTACATGATTTGTAGATAATGAGTGAAAGGGTCGTTACGGAATAGAATGATATTTTGAATCTGATCTACAAGGTGAAAGTCCGGTGCAATATATTACCAAAGATATTCAGGGTCGCCCTATCAGAGATTATGCTTCATCTGGATCAATGATCCTCAAAAGTTGAGTTAATGTCACTCTTACCATTGATCGTAACATTCAAAAAGAAATTTCTAAGAAACTTGAAAGTGCGGTAACTCGATTCAGGGCAAATAGAGGAAGTGTTATAGTCATGAATCCAACTACTGGAGCTATCATTGCTATGGTCAATTATCCCAATTATGACCCAAATAACTTCACCAACGTATACGATATGGAGCCAGTACTATATGGTACCTATCCCAATCCAAGTGAAGATCTTTTTGGATATCCCTTATTTGTCATAGACTCAAGTAGCGGTACACTCAGCACCAACATAGATGGAAAAAGAATTAAAATGAAAGCTGCAACTGATGAGGAAATTGCTAACTTTGCTATTACGAAGTATAAATTCAGAAACGGATTCTGAGTTTGAAATTATAAAAATGACGTGGTAGGTTCACTCTATGAGCCTGGATCGGTTTTTAAGCCCATTACTGTAGCGATTGGATTGGATTCTGGAGAAATTCGACCAGAAGATAGGTACTATGATAGAGGATATGTAGAACTTGATCTGGGATGAGTTAGAAAACAAAGAATCTCCAATATCGCCCATCAATGTCTTGGAAACAATAACTACTCCAATGCATTGAATTGGTCATGTAACGTAGGTATGATTAATATCATTGAAAAAATTGGTCGTCCACTTTTTTCAAGATATGTCAGCGATTTTGGATTTTGAAGAAAATCAAACGTTACGATAGATGGTGAAGTATTTTCACAAATTAGTAACTATGAAAAATGGTCTCGTATACAATTTTTTACGATGTCGTTTGGCCAAGGTATCAATACTACCCTACTTCAGATGGCAAGCGCCTACTCTGTCCTAGCAAACGGTTGAGTCTATATGCAACCCTACTTGGTTGAAAAAATCTCCTATCCGAATGGTAAAAACATAGAAACCGTACCAACTCCAGTTCGAAGAGTAATAAAAGAAGAAACATCCAAAACAATTACTGCAATGCTCGTTGATGGTGTAAAGTATGGTTTTGCGAAAAGTGGTTGAGTTCCTGGTTATACAATGGCAGGAAAAACAGGTACATCTCAAATTCCATACAAAGGAACTTATGAGAATATATACTTCAACCAAAATATTGGACACACCATAACATCATATGGATGATATGCTCCTGCTTATAATCCCAAATTTGTACTCATTGTATCTCTTGAGAGACCTCGTACGGGTATATACTCAGAAACAACATCATCAGCTCTCTATTCAGAAATTGCATGATATCTTCTTGGATATTACAAAGTTCCAAAAAATAAATAATAAAAAACTCCCTATAAAGGGAGTTTTTTATAACTTAAACCAAGAAGCAATTTTGATAATAATAGGAGATGTTTTGAGTACAAGGAAATCTACTATATCTTTCAGAAAATATGCAGTTATTCCCCCTATAATGAGACCTCATATAATATCTCCAGGATAGTGCACTCCTCCAATAACTCGGGAAACGAGTGTAACCACTCCAATGGCTCCAATAAAAAGTAATAACTGTATTTTATAAAAATATCGATATACTCAAACTAGAAAGGCTATTGTAAATAGCGCATGTCCGGAAGGAAAAGAATTATCAATCGGATGTGGAATAAGTGGTGCGATCGCTCATGGTATTTCCATAGCACCAAGTCTCCATTTTGGAATACCAAGGTTAATTACTGCATATACAAGAAAAACTAATACAATCGTATAAAATACTGAAAGTGCAATTCTTTTATATTTATAGTCTTTCTGGAAGGTTCCATATAACCAAAGAGAAACAAGAAACACAGCACCATACAGCACGACAAATTCTCATAAAAGTTGAATTATAGTAGCATATTTTGGATCTACTAAATATCTAGCTTCATTGAGAAGAGAGAGATCCAAATCGAGAAGGGATTGTATTATATTCATATCCTGATATTAATGCTGATATCAAGAAATACAATTCAAAGTAATATATAGTATTGAATTATTAAAATTTAAATGTATAATATATAAATGAAAAATAATCCAAAATCTGCACTAGGGAGCATAGTAATTGCAACAACACTCCTTGGGGGTCATACATATATGAAAGATGTCCATTCCCAAGTGGTACATCAAATTTTATGTGAAAAACAAGGTAATGAGGAAACCATTTGGAGTAATACATGAATCGTAATATCAAATCACGAATGATATTGTTATATATCTCCAAATAATATTGGCTTTCGTGATTTACTGATAAAAGTTAAAGAAAAAAAAGGTTTTAATAACTTTGTAGCTTTTCCTATACTATCACATAAGAACAATCCAAGAGTACATCTCATTAAAATTGATTGA
>JAIESH010000059.1 GCA_019746175.1 Candidatus Altimarinota bacterium | reverse complement strand
GCCTCGAAAAAACTTTGAATTTTACCTGAGTATCATTTTTTCCTCTGAGTACCGTCATCTCTATCGAATTCGGTGGAACGATGATTGCCTCGATTCCAGGATGAACAATATAGTGGAATGCTATGCGAGTGTCACTCGGTTCAGTGTGATCTTCTGAAGTGAACTTGAATGTTTCTATCGTATCAATATCTGGTAAATCCTGAAGTTGATGTTCAAAACTACGGATACTCGTCGAATCTTTTGGTGCTTGAAATCTGATTCGTTCACCATGTTGATTCTCGATAGATAGGAGAGTGGGGATGAATGTATTATGATAATTAACAGTTCCTTCGATCTGCATAACTTATTAATTTTTATTTTTTTTATTTGTTGGTGGAATGAAATATTCTTTTTCCATTCCAGGAATCTCTGGTATTCATTTGCCATCATAAGTACTATCATGAATACAATAGTGAATTTCTGATATGTTACTTGGTGGACCAATATGGTAGCCAATGCCACGCAGAATATGAATTACTCGTTGATTGAATGCTGCTGCAGAATCCAATGTTACTCAAGCCATGAGTTTCATATGGTTTTCTTTTGCATGAGTTTCCAGATATTTTTGAATACTATTTCCAACTCATTTGTTTCTATTTTCAGGATCTAGTTCTATTGCATTAGGAGGAACAATCAGTGCACCTATTACTGGATGATAGATATATGTAAAAGCTACTGTATTATCAAAAGTAGCAAATCTGTATGCTTTTGCCTTTTCTAGCCTAGGTACATCCATCAAAAAATGACTAAATGCTTTTTTTATAGCTGTTTGCCTAAGCTGTAATGCATCTCAAGAATCTTGTTGTATTTCTATACTGATAGGTTCAGTAAAATTATATTGATCAATTGTTCAGTCCATATTGGTATTGTTTTGATCTATGGTATCAGATACAGAAGGTTTTGTAAAGAATTATGTATATCAAAACTGAGAAATATTGCAACAGTAAATCCCTAAATAATACGTGTTTTTTTATTTATTTGTTAAAACCATTCTTTTTTCTAGTATTTTTGTTTTTACTGATTCGAGTTGTTGTTTTCTATTTGTGAGAATTGGCTTGATGATATTGATTAGATAATTTCTCTGTTCTTCACTTATTTCTGATTCATTAAATTCTGATTCTATAGCATTGATCTTGCTCGCAAGACGATCAAAAACATTCACATACATTGTGATAATCTCATTGATCATATTGACGAGAAACTGTTGGAATTTTTCTTTTCATTCGAGTAGATGAGCATTGTTCTCTATGAGAGTATGGAGGGAACCAATTTGTTCCATAGTTGAACCAAAATTCTCTGATAGAGTAGGGGAGATAGTTCATTCGAACATAAGGTTGGTATCTTTTTCGAGTGAATTGATTGATTCGATGAGTTTGTTCCCAGATCGATAGATATCCATATAGAGATCACGTTCTTGATCTTCCCGAGAGAAAAATCGTGGAAATTTATCAAATAAATAAAAATATATTGTATAGTACATTACAAAAGCAAGAAATATAAATTTCTCGAAAATACCAAACAAAATACATCAGATAAGAATATCAAATATTATCAGATCAAAAAATGGAATACCAGCAAACAAATGGAGATGTCCAAATATAAATGGCTGACTAAAGAGATAAAATCAGAGTTTTCAGATTGCACTATTACCATCAACGGTTCAACCTCATGACTTGTTCCAGAGCATCTCCTTGTGTTTGAACGGTGTAAGTTGTAAAAATTCCTGTCTGATAGTATCAGCACTCGCAATATCAATATTAAAAAAGATCCGTGACTGCTTGTAGAGCTCTACTTTGCTTCTGATAATCTGAAAAATTGGGAATATAGAAAATAATACCAATCCGATAAATATCGGTAAAAATAATCAAGTTAATCATACCGACATCAGTAACATTCCCAAAAATAATCCACCAAAAATATACGTATGTGGTATAGAGAGAATTGATTTGGTTTTCTCAAATGTATTGCGACTATTGAGAAATCCAAATTTGAGTGCATCATATACACTCTTGGAATGGAGAAGAAACAATGAAAATCCGAAGACTTCTTGTTGTCGTGCGATGATGGTATCATCTATATTCTCATCAGCTCAAAAAAGTTCACGAAAATCGTGAATATTTTTGGTTTGTGTCACTTCTTGTGACTCGCTATCGTGTGTGAGGGTTTGCATATAATTAGTGTAGTAGAATTACATAATTATTGCAAAAATAATAACACAAATTATCCAATTCGCTTCGAGAGTTTGCTCACGATATTGTTCGCAAGCTCGATCTCAGTTGCCTCAGCTGGATGAATTGTATCTGAACACCACTCTTCGGCGCGATCGATTGCCTCTGTGAGCTTCGTCCAACCACCTGGAGCAATACTGACGTAACTCACACGAGCATCACCTTCGTGAGCTTCGCGTCTAATGAGTCCAATCTTCTCCATAGGGAGTAACAATCGAGTGATCCCTGACGCAGTGAGTCCAATAGTTTCTGCGAGGTCAATACGACGCATCCTCTTGTCTGGTGCAACGGATAGGGTATAGAGGATGAGAAAATCTGAGAATCCGAGCCCACCCAGTTTCGCATCCATCTTGCGAGAGAGAACCGTGTGAATCCGTGAGAGTGATATAAAAAACGATAGTGTAGGTGATATAGTAGACATAAAAATATACTTGATTAGTACTTAATAAATAGTTGATTAATCAAGTATATTGAAAGTTTATGCGAAGTCAAAGAAAAATTTATTCTTGTACTTGTCGTTCTAATTTATCAATTAAAGCAGTTATACTGTTTGATTTATGTGGATTTAATATTTCACCTATTGGAGATAATTTAATAAGATTTGCAATATCTGCCTTAAGTTCAGCTTTAATACTTTCTGAAAAACTAACTCATTGTGATGCAAAAGTCCTGCTAATACGTTTACTCCATTTATCTCTTCATGAAAATGAAGAATGAGAAATATCAATTCAATACTTACTTAGTAATAAATCTTTATATATTAATTGATTTATACAATCTTCAAATTCTGATTCATCCATTCATCAACAGATAGTTTGTGTATATTGATTTAATTGTAGAAGTCATTCAGTAATAGAATCTGCAATACTAGTATTAGCAGCAGGATCATGATCAAAAAATACATGATATTTGCAAAGTGATCACTGAATTCAAGTTAACTTATATGGTAAATTTCAGGCTCAACCAAGTGACTCGATTACCAATAGATGATCATCAATTAATTTTTTTAATTTTTCGCTTATTGAAGATAGTATCTTTTTAAGTGATATTTTATCATCCTCTCCTTCAACTACTAATACAAAATTAGCTCATTGTAAATTATCAGATGACTTAATTCATAAAGTCTTTCTTATATTATCTATTTTTTTTGCAGATTTAACAGATCATCATTCTATTATGATATTTGATTCTATAGAATCTCTATTTATAAATAATGGACTATGCGTAGATAGTATAATTTGATTTGTTAATGACAATTTTTGAATAACTGAACATAGAGCATGCATCGCTCATGGATGTAAATGTGCTTCTGGTTCTTCAATTGCAATAATTGAAGAACCTGTCTTTTCTCTATCATGTAATAAACTTAATGCAACCAAGCTCTTTATTCAGTCTCATTTGTATTCAATATCTGTTAAGTATCCGTCATTTATATAAACTTCACATCACATTCTAAGTCAAATTCTTCTTCGTTCATCTGGCATTTTAATTGCTAAAGAAGAAATGCTTGGTATAAATTTTGATAAGGGTTCTTTTAATTTTTTTGAAAGTTTTTGTAGTTGTTCATCTTGAAGCGCCTCAATTATTTTAAGCGCATTTATATATGATTCATTTTTTTCAAGGTACATTAACTCTTTTTGTAGCATTTTTGCAATTATATCAGATACATGTTCACCAGTTCTAATTGCTGGAATATAGTTGATTTGAATATGTTCTGATATAAATTCAATTATTTTATTTTTCTTCAAGTTGAGTGTCTTGTGTCAGCGACCATTTTTAACAATTTCTATTTCATATTTGCTATCTTCACCAATACTTATTCTTATTGGTAAAAGTCCATTTAAATTTGACTTAATTGTATCTTTAAATTCTTTAATTTCATTGTCTTCAAATTCAAATTCTAGCTCAAAAATTGTTTTTTTAATAATTCTCTTTTTATCTTGTAACTGAACAGGAAAATCTCTCTTCCATTCATATTCTGTTTCAAGTCTTTTTCTATGAGTCATAAAGTAAGGAGAACTCAATATTCATAAAGCAATATTTATTCCTTTTAAAATGTTTGATTTACCTTCATTATTTTTTCAAACTATAACAGTTAGATCATTTAATCTTATTTTTTTAGCTTCAGTTATGCTACGAAAATTTTTGATAGATAAATTTTTAAGCTTCATAAATGAAATTATTACTATAATTATAACCCACCTCCCAATTCCAAATAATCAACTTTCTCGAGTTTTCCTCCTAGCATCCCTCCAAGATCTCCATACATACCTCCCGTATTCTTGATGACTTGTTCGAGGAGTTGCTCTCGCTTTTTCCATCTACTCTCGAACGCTCTTCGCTCCTCAGCAACTTGATCTTGCATCTGACGGAATGCATCGATAATATTCTCTACCTTATCCTTGAACTTGGCACTCGTGAGATAATTGTAGAGGGTTTCCATCTTCTCATCCTTGGATACTAGACTCGTGCGAAGGTGAGACATACTCTCAATTTGTCCACGGAGCATGATTGCAATAGGAAGTGCATATTCCCACTCGACGAGCCACACACCCTTGTAGAGTCAGAATTTTTCCACTCATTTTGGTAAGACTGCTGTCACGAGAATCGAGATATCAGCATTGACGCGGAGACGATCCTCCTTCAGTTTATCTACCCAACCATCACTCCATGCCTTAGTATTCTTGGATTCCCACGCAATAATTCCCACAGATTGTCAGTATTCACTACGAACCTCTTGGATGATATCTGCTCACTTGATTCACTTCTCGACATCTGAGATATTGTCGATAGGGAAGTTGGATTCAAGGAGTGACTTGAGTGCATCTTCTTGGATTTCTCCTTGGATTTGCATCGATCATTGATCTCATTTGCGTTTGGCATCCTCGATAGAGCGTTGCATCTGTTGGATTTGTTCATCTTTGGCGCGGAGTTTTTTCTCATTTTCGAATGCGATTTTCTCGATTTCAAGTTTGATCTTGTCTTGAGATTGTTTGTTGAACTCTTCTTCGAGCTTTTTGCGTTCTTCGAATCGGGCTTTATCTTTCTCGATTTCTAGATTTTTCTTGAGCATATCGAATTCTGACTGTTGTCTCAAGAAATCGGTTTCTTTTTTACGAGCATCGATCTCGAATTTTTTGAGATTTTCTAGTTCGATAGATTGCTTCTTAGCTTGTTCTTCGGCTTCAGTCTTTGCCTTAGCAATCTGATCCTGAGCCCATGCAAGAGCACGTTTGTCTGAATCCGCCTTGATCTGGATTTCGAGTTTTTTCTCGAGTTCTACCTTCATAGCTTCGAGTTCGTGTTTCTGTGCATCATCAAGTGAGAAATCGCGGTGACAGTGAGGACAGGTAATGAGATTGGACATAATGTCTGTGTTTTTATGAGAGATATTTCGCTAATTATACGTTATTAAATAAAAAATCAATCCGATAACAATTATAGTCTTTATCTCTTGTGAACTTTTCACTTTTTCATATACTCATCTGTATAAAAACTCCATAATTTGCCTAGAGCATAAT
>JAIESH010000068.1 GCA_019746175.1 Candidatus Altimarinota bacterium | reverse complement strand
CAAATAGCCCCTGAATCAGAATATACTGAACCAGAGAGAACATTTTCAGTTGCAGAACCAACGAGAGTAACGACTGGTGGAGTAGAATCCACAACAATATCAGTAACTGTTACAGTTCTTACAACTGATCCAGTATTCCCTGCTGTATCAACCTTGAGATATTCAATAGTATAAGTTCCAGTGGCTGAAGTATTCACACTACCACTTGATTGAAAAGAACCAGTAGCGCCATAAATGCCGGTAAGAGCAGTACCGCTTCCATCTACATTGTCTGTCCATTCAGCGCCAGAATCAGAATATAGCGAACCTGAAAGAACAGTTATTGAACCTGATCCAATAAGTGTAACAACTGGTGCTGTAGTATCAACTGGAATACTATCTAGAACATTAACGGTTCGAGTTACACTTCCTGTATTCCCTGCGACATCAACATAGAAGTATTCAATAATATATGAACCAGTATTATTCATATCAAGCACACCAGAATTGAATGCTGAAATAACTCCAGTACCATCAACATTATCTGTCCAAATAGCCCCTGAATCAGAATATACTGAACCAGAGAGAACATTTTCAGTTGCAGAACCAACGAGAGTAACGACTGGAGCTGTGGTATCTGCAACAACATCAAGAACATTAACGGTTCGAGTTGCGCTTCCTGTATTTCCTGCTACATCAACATGTATATATTCAATTATATAAGTTCAAGTGAGTGAGGTATTGAGAGTTCCTGAATTATAGTTAGCAATAGCTCCTGATCAATTTACTCCATCATCCCATGATGCACCAGAATCCACATAGGTAGAACCTGAAAATACATTTTCAGTACCTGATCCAACAAGATTAACAGTTGGTGGAGTAACATCAATATTTAGGGGAAATGAAGATTGTCCAGTATAAGTATTACCGTTATCTATAATTTCCACACAAACATACTTGCCATTATCAGTATCTGACCCTGTGACTGTAAATTGAGCACTTCATGATCCTGAAAGGAAATCATTTGCAGAAGAATAAGTTTCACTAGCACATCATAATAGGCTATATACCCATTTAGCACTAGTAATATCATCTCAATTTGTAACATCTATTTGAATAAAGTCGGATTGTACAGGTCAAGATGACACATCATCTGTAAAAACAATGCTTGAAGTGGCATATGTTTGATTCAAAAATAGAGGAGATAATATCATCTGAAACATCGAAACAATCAAGAAAGATGACACAATCTTTTTTATTTTGGGTAAAAATAAATTCATATACAAAAAATTACAGAAACAAAATATTGAACAATATAAAATCATGCGCCATTTGGGGTACAATTATTTGTAAAATATGTGTATGTAAATTTATAAATATGAATTTATTTTGGTATTTTTCCAAAAAAATCCCAAAAATGGATAAACAAGTTATACATTTTTAGTACATATTAGGAAAGGATTTGTGTATTTGTTTTTATTATTTATTTAATATATTTTTATTATTTTAATGACTTTATAAAAAAAATCAAAGTAATTGTTATCCTCTACTGGATGATCCGTATAAATAATTTATATAAAAATAAAAAATCAACTGTCATAAAGGACAATTGATTCAAAAAATTATTTAATACTATTATATCAACTCTTCAAGTTTCAAAAATTGGGGAGTTAAGTAATATAAAATTGATAGCTCTCCTGGTGTTATAGAATCCCAATTCATATTAGCGGGCAAAGATAAAACCACAAGAGATCATTTTTTCATAGTAGGCACTTCATCATTACATAAGTAACGAGCAAATTTGGTAATGTCATCATTGTGTCCTACGAGCATAAGGATATCTGTATCAGTAGGAGTTTGCTTAATTCTTTTCAAATGTACCTGATTACCATCACGATTCTTTGATTCAAATCCAATATAGAGATCATCCAAAAAACTAATGTTAGCAATTTTATACTGTTCACACATAATTTCAGCAGTTTCTCGTGTACGTATCGATGAACTCGCAATTACACAATCTGGTTTCACGCCTATAAGTCTCAAATATCGAGTCATTATAAGAGCACATTCACGTCATTTAGATGAAAGTGGTCGATCAAAATCGACTCCATCAAACTCTGTAGCCTCAATAGCCTGAGCATGACGGACAAGTATGATTTGTTTTTTCTTGGTATTATGATACATAGACTGGATTATATATAAAACTCTCCATCTTGCGAATGGAGAGTTGAATTTTTAGTTGAATATATTGGGTAATATGTTTTGATATTATTCTTTCATACTCTCAACTCCACTCACGATCTCTGATACTTCTTTAGTAATAGCTCATTGTCGAGCTTTATTATAGACAAGAGTGAGAGATGCGCCTTTTTTATTAGCTGAATCTTTTGCATTCTTCATCGCAATCATACGTGCAGCGTGTTCTGAAGCTTTTGACTCAAGGAGTGTCTCATGAACCATGGCATCAAGAATCATTGGAATAGTATATTCCACAATAGTTTCGATATCAGGCTCAATCGTATAAGAAGTCAATGATTCTTTTTTATATTCCTTTCCAGCAACTTTGGTCAGAAATGATTCGATATCTGTCTGATTTATAGGAAATAGAGTCTTCACTGTTGGTAACTGACTAATTGCAGAAACGTAGTGATTGTAGATAATAGAGAGCTTAGAATACTTCCCTGTTTTCCATTGTGCAATAGCAAAACGAACTATACGACGAGACTCCGCAACAGTAAGAGGATCAGTGATTTCATCAGAAAAATCAGCTACAAGTGATTGTCCGGTTCTAAGGATAAAATCACGAGCCCGTTTTCCAATAGTGATATAATCATACTCACGCGTATATGGAGCATCAATATCATCACGTATATACTCAGTCGCTTTCTTAAAGGTATTTACATTATATCAACCACAGAGTCATTTTTGAGCAGCAACGAGAATAATGAGTTCTTTCTGAGCTTTAGGTGTACTACCATAAAAACCAAGAACTGATTCTTCGTTAGATATTCGAGCAAGAATCTCAAGTGTTGCAAGTGCAAAAGGCCGCAAAGAAAGAACGCTTTCCTGAGCCTTTTTCATCTTTACAGTAGAAATAAGTTCCATAGCCTTGGTGATTTTACCAGTATTCTTAATGGATTTTATACGAGATTTAATTTCTTTACCTGATGCCATAAAATATAAATTATAATTGTTTATCTGTATCGGTTATCTTTGTTTTCAATTGCTCAATGTCACGTCGCATTTGCTCCTTTTCATGGTCTATTGGTTTATTTTGATAGGCAAAAATAGTACTAGGAACTAAAGCAAGAAAAAACATAACAAATCAAACAATAACATCAGTATCGGTTTCTGTTAATATCATTAAAGAAACCATAAATAACATGAGAAGAGAATTATAGACAAGAACGAATGATCTCATATGATATTTTTTAATAAAAACTTATTTCTTCTTTGTGAAAAGTTCACCAAAATTTTCAAGGAATGTACCAAGGGAAGCTTTAGTCTCATCTGAGAAGTCCTTGGTTGTACGAATTGCTTCAAGAATTTTTTCTTCACGATCAAGTGCAACATAAAGATCTCTCTCATAGTGTCCAATATCTCGTGGGTCAATCTTGTCAAGGTAACCTGCAGAACCAGCAAAAATAAGTGCTACTTGTTTTTCAAATGAAACTGGAGCATAAATTCCTTGTTTGAGGATCTCAACCATTCTCTTTCCTCTTTCAAGTTGTTTCTTTGTATCAGCATCGAGATCTGAGGCAAATTGAGAGAATGCTTCAAGTTCACGGTATTGGGCAAGTGAAAGCTTGAGAGTTCCAGCATTTTTCTTCATCGCCTTTGTCTGAGCAGATCCACCTACACGAGAAACAGAGAGACCTACGTTGATTGCTGGTTTAATACCAGCGTTGAAGAGTCCTGATTCAAGAAATATTTGCCCGTCAGTAATCGAAATCACATTCGTTGGAATATATGCAGATACATCACCACCTTGGGTTTCAATAATTGGAAGAGCTGTCATTGATCCAGCACCAAGTTCATCATTGAGTTTAGCAGAACGCTCAAGAAGACGAGAGTGAAGATAAAATACATCTCCAGGATATGCCTCACGTCCTGGTGGACGACGAAGAAGAAGTGACATTTCACGATAAGCATTCGCATGTTTAGTGAGATCATCGTAAATAATAAGTGAATGTTGTCCATTGAGCATAAAATATTCACCCATAGCAACTCCTGTATATGGAGCAAGCCATTGCATAGCTGCAGGATTTGATGCACCAGCAGATACGATAATAGTATAATCAAGAGCTCCTGCTTTTTTGAGTTCTTCAGCAATAGCAACTACTTTAGAATCCTTTTGCCCAATAGCAACATAGATACACTTCACACCGTTTCCTTTTTGATTAAGGATAGTATCGATCGCAATCTGAGTTTTACCAGTTTGACGATCACCAATGATAAGCTCACGTTGTCCGCGTCCAATAGGTACAAGTGCATCAACTGCCTTAATACCAGTCGCAAGAGGCTCATGTACTGATTTACGACTCATAACACCCGTAGCAACACGTTCTGCAGGATAGTATTCTGTAGCTTTAATTTCCCCTTTTCCATCAATTGGATTTCCGAGTGCATCAACTACACGTCCCAAGAGATTATCTCCTACTGGAACTTCAAGAATCTTACCAGATCCTTGTGCAGTCATACCTTCAGCAATAGAGCCAAATCCTGAGAGAATAACTACACCTACATAGTGTTCTTCGAGGTTCATGGCAACTCACTTTGCACCAGATTCAAATGTTACTACTTCATTGTAGGAAACATTACGAAGTCCAACTACCTTAGCAATACCGTCACCGAGGTATGATACAATACCGGCATTTACACGATCTGGAGAAAGATCAGCAGCGTCAATACGAGCTTCGATATCTTTTATGAGTTCTTGTGCAATAGCAACAGACGAATGAGACATAGAGAAAAAATTATAATGATGGATGTATAGGAAAAGGTAACTTTATGCGTTTTTGATTTGATTCGCGAACTTCTGGAAGGATATGTTTACCATATCATCTCAGGCAAATATCCGAATACCTCAGATAAGGCTTGGAGATTCAACAAAGACGATATCTGTAGGTATCTTCTTTATTTTGAAAAATTCACCAAGTCCCGCTACTGCAAACGACTTAATATCTTCAAGTGAAGCCCCCGTTGGGTACTCCACACGAACAGCAACAGAGAGATCTTCTTTGGGATCTATCAAACGTGCACGATGACCAATCTGCACGAGTGAAGTTTTATAAAGCTTTAGAACACGAAGAATATCAGTAAGTTGTTCCCGAGAATATGATGAGAGAGTAGCGAGTTTCATGATTAGATTTCAATAGTTTTAGCTTGTACTTTAAGGAATTCGACATTGGCTTCATTTTTTGAAAAGAGTTTTTCATTCATTTTGAGAGCCACATCGATAACCTTCGAGCGGAGTTCTTCAATGATCATTTTGCGTTCAAGAGCAATATCATCAAATCCTTTTGCGCGAGCAGCATCAGCATCAAGATGAGCCTTTTTAACAAGATCAAGTGCTTCTTTGCGTGCATTTTCTGCAATTTCAGAAGCTATTAATTTTGCATCAACTTTTGATTGATCGATAATATTAGCTGCTTGATTGTGTGCATCAGTGAGTATATTAGCGCTTTTGGCAATTTCAGCTTCGAGAGCCTTTCGCTTTTTTGCTTCTTCATCGAGAAACTGCATATATGGTACGAAGAAAAACTTGCGTAATACAAATGCCACGAT
>JAIESH010000088.1 GCA_019746175.1 Candidatus Altimarinota bacterium | reverse complement strand
GTATCATTAAAATGATTATTTTTCTCGTATATATTTATACTCGTGATTGGCTTACACTTGGAATACTATGTATTATGCTTGTTTCAGTTTTTTCAAGCTTATACATACTCAGAAATGATACTAGTAAAAATAGAGTTATATATGATATACTTCATAGTATCGCCGTACTGTGTATAGGAATTGGAGTTGCTCAGATTATCCCATCAACTGGAACGGGGTGGAGTTTGCTTGGTATTTCTATATTTTTATTGATAATTATTCCAGTATATTTTGCCTTTTGAAAAACTATACAAAAAGTGTTTTGAAGTATTTTGTTCGGTTTTTTATGTACGTTTTATATCTGAGAATTTGATTATCTTATCAAAAACACATGACTGGCTATATTTGTACAATTTTTTGCCATAAGTGTGATCCTATGAATAGGTTATGTAAGTTACATTCACAAGCAAAAATATGGTTACATTAATCTCACGATTAGTCTTATAGGAATGCTTATAGTGAGTTCGATGTATGTGGATCATTTTCTTGGTACGTTCGCTGTATCGATCTATCTTACTATCGTAGCAAGCATATTGATCATTCGGGGAATTATCTTGTCTCTCACGGATTTTCGTACTATTGGACTCTACATTGGTACATTCGCACTTCTCAAAATTCTTGGTTACGATATCTGGCAATGAGAGTATGGTACAATTATCCGAGTCCTTGCACTGATGATTGCAGGAGGACTCATGATATATCTTTCTCAATTGTACGCCAAATATGTTTCTCGAACTTGGCGTGAAGAATTTTCACTGGGATATTTTATCGACTGACTCTCGTCATCTGATTCAAAAAAAGAAGATACAGAATCAGATTTCATACAAGATACTGGAACACCATTTTCTATAGAGCTTGAAGAAGAACTCAAGGATGTTGTTATCTCAGATATTTCGAGTGTCCGCTTTGTATTGCATAATGGAACAAGTTTCACTATCAAACGAGCTTCGATTCTCAGAATTGCCAAACATATCACCACTACACTTCATAAAACAGAATTTGCACCAAATGAACTCTCCTGAGCGTATGACTATATTGTTCATAATTTGAGTAGTAAGCTCTCAGAAGATGAACTCGCAGCCTTACTACTAAACTTCAGAACTTGGATTCAAGAAGGAGGAAAAGTAGAATTTAATTCGAAAAAATAGAGTAAATTATTATTAATCTATACTAATGTCATTTTTTTAAAGTTTTTCGAATATCTCGATCGGTCCAGATTTCTTTAGAGAAGCTATTATGTATAAAAAACAGTTCTTTTCTATTGTCTATATAGATACATATATCTCATTTGGTAAATATTATAATATTCTGTTATCATGAAGATGATAAATATGCTTATGGATTTCATTTTTTGATAACATAACTTTTTCATTTTCTTGTTATAATATTATAGTATTTATTTTATTTCCTATGTTCCTCTCATTCCTTTTTAGATCTTTTTCTATTATTCTCTCGCTCCGATATCGTATCAAAATCAAGAATCTTGAGGTATTTGATACCAGTAGTCCTGTGATCGTATTTCCAAATCATCCTGCCCTTGTTGATCCGATGATCCTCATATCTCATATATGAAGCAAAAAAATACTATCTCCAGTCATGACGGAGTCGTATTTCCATACGCCTGGATTAGGTGGCATTCTCAAGGCACTTCGGACAGTTCCAGTATGAGATATAGCCGCAGGTGGAACTGTCGAAGATGTGAAAAAAGCCTTTTCTGGAATTAAAGAAGCCATGAAGAATAAGCAAAATATCTTGATATATCCTTCAGGGCATATTTATGTGCAACCATTTGAACATATTGTAGGTAAAAAGATGGCATACGAGATCGTAAAAATGCTCGAATGAGATACCCGAGTCATTGTAGTTCGTACCAAGTGACTCTGGGGAAGTATGTGGGGAAAATCATATACGGGTGATTCTCCAAAACTTGTATCTGTAATACTATCTTCAATTACTTGCATTATTGCTAATTTTGTATTCTTTGTTCCCAAGCGAGAAGTATCTGTAGAATGTGTGGATATGACCGATACTTTGAAATCATGGTATATTGAGTGACTCGATGTATTTAATCAAAAACTCCAAGATTATTATAATGAATGATGAGATGAACCGTGCCGATTCATTCCACATTATTTTTATCATAATAATGTCGCAAATAAAATAGAACCAAAAAAAATCTCTGGATCAGTGGCTGAACTCAGTAGTGAAAGTGGGATATCTTCGGGCGATATTCCAACTGATGTATTTGAAACAGTACGATCAAAAGTTGCAGAAATCAAAAAAATCGATCCACAAAATCTCAAATTTGAAACAAATCTCGTACTAGATCTCCACGCTGATTCTCTTGATATGGCTGAGATGAAGTCATCTATTCAGGCTATTTTTTCATGATCTTCTAATCCACCCATTGCTCTTATCAAGACTATTTGAGATTTATCTGCTTTGGCGATATGAAAACTCCAATGAGAAGAAAAGCTCTTACCGGTTTCATTTGTTCCACCAAGTGACAAAACTATCTCGATTAATTTTACCCAAAAAGATACCATACTCACGGTAATGAAGAAAAACTTCAGAGCATATAAAAATGATCCATTTATCTATGATACTATGACAGGCATGATGACACGAGGTGGATTTCTACTCAAATCGTATGTAATCGGAGAATATCTCAGAAGGTATAAATCAAATAAAATCGGAATCATGCTCCCAGCTCTTTCTGCGAGCTCACTTCTTCTTGTTGGAACATATCTTTCAGGAAAACTTCCAGTTATGCTTAATTGGACAGTAGGGGAGAAATCATTTGCTCATTGTATGAACTTCGCTTGACTTGATACTATCCTTACAAGTCGCAAATTTTATGAGAAAATATCATCTCCTTGGCTCTGAGAATTTGAACCGAAGATGGTCTTTATTGAAGATATTATCCGTGATATCCCACTTCGCGTAAAATTCTTGGCTGTTATAAAAAAATCACTCTTTCTCATTCCTAAAATTACAAAGGATGCAGTAATACTCTTCACATCAGGTAGTGAGTCACTTCCAAAAGCAGTAATCCTCTCTCATACAAATATCCTATCTGATATCTGTGGAGCAATAGATCTTGTACCGTTTCATCAGAATGAGACACTACTTGGGTTTTTGCCACCATTTCATAGTTTTGGTTTCACGATCAATACTATATTTCCACTCATTGCACCAGTCCAAGTTGCCTATACGCCAGATCCAAGTGATGCTAGAACGATAAGAAAGATACTTGCTCATACCAAATCAACTATCGTATCAGCGACACCAACATTTCTCAGAATGATACTTGCAAACAATGATAATTCCACTCTCGAGTCACTTAGATATGCATTCGTAGGGGCTGAGAAGTGTAGTGAAGATATCTTTTCTCTTTTTTATGAGAAGTGTAGTGAGGCAACAATCCTTGAATGATATGGTATCACCGAGTGTTCCCCAATAGTTACTGTAAATCCTCTTGATCAACAGAAAAAGTGAAGTGCTGGAAAATTCCTTCCACACATTACCTATACGATTCGATCTCTTGATGGAACAAGTAATATGCAAACTGGAGAACAGGGAATGATATTCGTAACGGGTGATAGTATATTTTCTGGATATATTGATATGGCTATTGAGAGTCCATTTGAAGAATTTGATAACCAAAAATGGTATAAAACTGGTGATCTTGGATATATAGATAGTGATGGATTCTTATTTATTACGGGTCGACTCAAACGATTCGTGAAGATTGCTGGGGAGATGATATCACTTCCTGCTATCGAGTCTACGCTTCTTGAAAAATACGGCAATCCAGATATTACAACTCTCGCCGTTGAAGCTCGGGAAATTGATGGACAAGTTACCATTGTTGTATTCACCACATTTGATGTATGAACATATGAAGTTAATGAATACCTCCATACGCATGGGATATCTAATCTCGTGAAGATTACCCGTATTGACAAGATAGATATGATTCCGGTTCTTGGAACTGGAAAGACAGATTATAAACAACTCAAAACCAGAATTTAGTTCAATTAAATATATTCATTTTTTAGTACGATATTTATTACCTTATTTTATCCTATGTCTCACATTATTGAAGAAGTTACAAAATTATTTCCAGTAGAAGTTGATACTATATTTGAACCACATAGCATTGAAGAGATACAGGAATTTCTCAAAAAATTCCCAGGAAAAATCTCAGTTTGATGAGGACGATATAGTATGGGCTGACAAACTGCAATAGTATGAAATGCTCAAATAGACATGAGAAAAATGAACCAGATTATTCATTTTTTGCCTGAGGAAAAACTCATTACAGTTCAAACATGAATTACCTGGAGAGATATCCAAGATACAATAGATCCCCATGATCTCTCTATTATGACCATGCAGACTTACTCTAACTTTACCGTTGGCTGATCACTCTCTGTGAATGTGCATGGTCGATATATCTGATTTGGTCCACTTATTCTCTCGGTGAAGTCAATTCGAATCATACTTGCAAATTGAGATATAGTGATGGCAAGTCGAACAGAGAATAGTGATATATTCTATGGCGCAATTGGGTGATATGGTGGGATTGGTATTATAGTTGAGGCAACTCTTGAGCTGAGGGAAAATGTGATGCTCGAGCGAGAATATATGGATATGGATAGTGAGCAATATGGCGAGTTTTTCCAGAAAAATATTCGAGATAATAAAGATGTTATTTTCCATAATGGAGACATCTATCCTCCTCACTATAGCAAAATCCGAGCCACAAGTTGGAAAAAAACTAGCAAATTAGCCACTACAAAAGATAGATTAATTCCGAGAAATACTTCATATTCTCTGAATCAAAAGGTATATAATTTTATGACAAATGCGCGTAATCCTTTTACAAATACGGATTATGGAAAATGGACTCGTGAACATATTATTGATCCGCTCGTGTATAGAAAGCCCGAAATACATAGCCGTAATTATGAGGCAAGCTATGATGTGGCTGAACTTGAACCACGCTCTCGTAAAGATAATAGTTATGTGCTTGAGGAATATTTTTGTCCAGTTACAAAGATCAATGAATTTATTCCAAAAATGAGAGAGATATTCAATCGGCATGAGGCCAATATTATCAATGTCTCTATCCGACATGCACTCCCTGATGATGGATCGCTTCTTGCTTGGGCACAAGAAGAGGTATTTGCTTTTGTAGTATACTATAATCAAAAAACATCGATCCCAGCTCGAAGAGAAGTAGCAGTGTGGACTAGAGAATTGATTAATGCTGCAATATCTGTAGGTGGTAGATATTATTTGCCATATCAGCTTCATGGTACGCATTCTCAACTTCAAAAATGTTATTCTAGATTTGATGAATATTGCGCACTAAAGAAAAAATACGACCCAACTTGAAGATTTTCTAATAGCCTTTTAGAAAAGTATTATTTTGAAAAAAGCGTATCTCAAAAGGTTTTAGTATCTCGTTTTCAAACTGTATATGATACTCCAGAATGGAGGGATCGTTTTTATATTTTTCTACAAAATATATTTCATATTGCACCTACAGCTGAGATACATAGCGCCATATGGGATATATCTCAGCAATATTCAACAGATAAAGAAATCTATACCGAGATCCAAAAAAAACTTCCATATATTAAGCCCATGCTTGCAGATATGCGTTATGGTATAC
>JAIESH010000103.1 GCA_019746175.1 Candidatus Altimarinota bacterium | reverse complement strand
CAAAGGGTAACTATGGTTACTCTTCTGCCCTTTTCAGTCTTTGATTGGTGAGGAAAGTTGTTTTGGCGAACACTGAGTCCATGGTTACCCTTTTTTGTTTGCCTAAAATTTATATTCTTCACTCTTTGCCATGTCATCACTATATATTATTATTGGAGTCTGTCTTATTATTGGATTAGGTATCAAGTATCTAGAAAATCGATTTTGATGATCGGATAATCCCGTATCTTGGAGATCTGGAAAATGGAAAAATTATAAAAAAACTACTCATGATGAAACAATAAGTAATTTTGAATGATATGAAGACTCTCTTTATGAAAAATGCTACCTTATGACGAAGCGTGAATCACTATTTTTCAGAAAACTATCTGAATATACAAAAGACAAGGACTATATAATCTGTCCAAAGGTGCGTGTTGAGGATGTTATTTGAGTATCAAAAACGAATGGTATGAGGCTATGGGGAATATCAGGAAAACTAGATAGATCACATATTGATTTTGTACTCATAGGAAAAACGGATCTCAAAACAAAGTTTGCCATAGAACTCGATGACTCAACTCATGATAGTTACTATGCAAAGAAACATGATAGGATTAAAAATGATGCATTTGAATGTACGAGTATTAAGTTAATTAGATTCGATGATCCAAATGTAAGTCCTGAAGAATTTTTAAGAAAAGGGATAGTTTAAGTTTGAATATTGTTTTTATTTGGAAAAAATATAACATAGATAGATATAATTATTATTAGTATGTTTACATATAAAAAATATATAACACTCAAATACTGGAAAGATGAATCTCATATACAAAATGCAAGGTGGTATGTAGTTGTTGCTTTTATTGCGAGTATACTTCAAATTTGATGAATATTTTGGACATCTAATAACGTGTCTAAAGCCCAAGACCAAATAAAAGAAATAAAAAGTTATATAGACACAGCGTACAATAAACAATCAGACAATAGATCTATTTGAGCAAAATGAAATGAGTTTATAAACATGTATTTTGAAGCCCTTACTAATGAAGATTATGATACGGCTTGCGGTTTCGAATCGAAAAAAAGATGCGACAAAAACGATAGCCAATCTTTAACTAAATATGCCATAGATAAAAATAGAGTATGGTTCTCAAAATGGAATGATTGAGAACACATAAAAGAAATATGGATCGCAAAACAACAACCAGAAACTAAAAATTTAGAAAGTTGGTGTGTAAAAAGTGAATTTACTATAAAATGAGAAACTACTCCCGTAGTACAAATCATGAGATATGATTTACTAACAAGACCAAACAATGAAAAACAAATTTCTATTGCCTTATGTGAAAAAACAACAAAGAATTGAATAGATAAAACTAGCCAAATGAAGTGTTGACATTCAAATATATGCACTAATTAATTCGTAAACTTCAATATTCAACTAAACACAAAAAACTCCCATGCTTATGCATCGGAGTTTTTGCTTGTATCCGAATTTTTCCTTTTTTACCTATAAAACCAGTTTCTGGAAAATTATCACTGTTTCCGTGTGATAATATGGGGGTGTGGTGGGTGTCCCCCACATATTAAAAATCCTTGTCGGTTTCTGTATAAAAATATCCAAAAAAAGGAGTAAAAAAACAATAAAAAACTATCATCAAAAAAATAGAAAAATATAGAACATTTTTTAATACAAAAAACATAAAAACACCTATTTCATAAAATCATTTTAATCACCATAAGTGAGGATAGTAAATTTACTAAGCAGTATTGATATGTAAAATATATAAAAACTTCACCTTGGGCATTTAAAATTTAAATTTTAACATAGTATATATGATTGAAAATATTATCTTTCAAGAAAATTAATCTAAAAATGTTTTGACCGAGGGGTATGGATAATACCCCTCGCTAAAAATTTTAATTTCTCAGAAAGTCAATCCCACAAACAAATTTTTAAATTGACAATTTAATAAAAACTGTAATTAATAATTAAATTAAAATTTAGACATTTTTAGTGAAATAATGGTATGTTTTATCACTCAAAAAATGACTCATTTTTGGAGTAAACATTATTGTATTTGACAATAAAATATTTATTTTGATAATAATATTATATTAACCTGTTTTTTATGACTTTTCGAAGAAATATTTCGAGTGCTCGAAAAATACAAATTCCCTCCCCTGCAAATCGCATTCGAGCGGTGATATACTGTAGAAAATCTACAGATCGTGACGATAAACAACAAAACTCTCTCGATTCTCAACTCGATGCATGCATGCGGACAGTTTCTGAGAAAGGTCTTGAAGTTGTAGATACGATTCTCGAATCAGCAAGTGCAAAAGAAGAATGAAAACGACCACTATTTGCTCGTATGCTCGATATGTGTCGAGCTGGGAAAATTGATTATATAGTTGTAGATGAGGTTTCTCGACTCACTCGTAACACGATGGATGGTGCTCGTGTTATTGGTCTTTTAGAAAAACGACAGATAATTAGTATACTAGCATCATCTCGTATATATACTGCTGAGCAAGCAAATGATCACTTCATGCTCCAACTCGATGCATGAATTGCCAAACTCGATAATGAGCTCCGCCGTAGAAATGTAAAAGCCCGTATGATAACATGTGCAGAGAAGGGTCGTTGGCTCGGGAAAGCTCCATTTGGGTACAGAAATACTGTTATTACAGTAGATGGCGTGGCAATACGTAAAAATATATCAATTCATTTAGTTGAAGCGGAAATGATACGAAAAATTTTTAATCTTCGTGTCTATCAAAAAGCAACACTAAAAGATATATCAATTGCTTGCAAGACTCAGTTTTGAAATACTATCAAGCATTCATTTAGTCAACAATCAATAAAAAAAATACTAAATAACGAAATATATATTGGCACAATAAACTATTCAGGCAAAAGTTATAAATGAGATCATGAATCTATTGTAGATATAGATACCTTTTATGATGCTCAGGAAATCGGTTATTGAAGAGCAGATAATAAAGATGAAAAGAAGCAAAAAAGTATTGAATCCGAAACGGATCCTAGTGTTCAGTATTATCTAAAGGGCTTTATTAAGGATTCTAATGGAATCCCATTAACCGCCCAAGTTAAAAAATGACGGTACGTATATTATAATAATCAGAATCTTCGGTCATCTTGCAAAGTTAATATAAGTCAAAAAGAGATATTTCAACAAGCTGAAAAGTTTTTCGAAGAACATCCATTTTCTAATCATAGTATCGCATGGTCAATATATCATCTTGCCGATCATTTATATAAGGATAAGGAAAATGATTATAAAAATAAGGTAAAATTGATTGAAAAACAAATTGAGGTCTTGAATGCTCGAAAAAATAAACTCCTGGAGTGATTTATGGATGGATTATTTGATAATGAAACATTTCAGAAAAATGATAAGATCCTATTCTCAGAAATTAAAAAACTTGAAGTGGGTCTTATATCAATTCCTAAAACTGAAATTGAGTCAATAAAAGCAGATTGCAAAAAAAAGTTAGAACTCAAAGATATCTGATACATAACGCTAAAGTGAAAAGATGAAAAAGAAAAAGCAAATATCTTAAAAAACTGGATGTTAGAACTAATTATTGACGAAAAAAAAGCCATCAATTTTGTGACTATTGAGGGCTTTGATTCGATTATGTCTTTGTCTGACTATGTCTTCAAAATAGAAGATTTCAACGATGGTAAAACAAAAGAGGGGGCAATTCGAACTTTTATAGAGAAAATAGTAAGGGATAATCTGCTATAACTTAAACTAATTTTTTCAACTCTTTTGCATAGTTAATCATTTCCACATTTACCAAATTTAACTCGTCAATTAGTTCATTAAATTTAGGATACTCTATTTGAATCTCTTGCGGAGTCTTATTATTATTTGCATTATTTAGTAATTGTGCCTCATACCATCTTCTAAATTTTGCCTGCCATTTTGTTAAATGTGGCCTTAATCCACTATTAAGTGTTTTAATTAAAAGTGAAACAAGTGGGTCTGTATTTTTATCTATTAAATTTTTTCAAGGGATATTGGCGATAACTTCCCTAGTTATACGAAATAATTCATACCAAGAGTCATATATTTCTACTAAAATATCATGATCTTTATCGATTAATATACCTGCTTTTCTAGTTACTATTTCTGTCCAAATTTTATGAGCTATTTCAGAATTTATATAATTCTTCTTAACAGTTACAGATCAAACTCAGCCAAGCTCAATGTTGAGTTCAATATCGGATTTTGAGAAATAATTTTTGGTAAATCTTAATAAAAAAATAATTAATATTATTAAACCTACAATTATCAAGAAAATAAATATCCATAAATATACTATGGGAATAGATAAATCAAATCAGGCATTTTTTGAAAAATCTGAACTTAGTAAACTTCAGCTAAAAAAAGTTACTATAATTTCTCCTGTCATATAATAATATTAGTTACGATTAAGAATCATTTGAGGAATCGTACGATTTACGATTAAGTGACTATTTTTCCTTCAAGTAAATGCTAATTCAATTTCATTTAGTAAAACTTCTTTATCTATCGTCCAATTTATCATTTTGGCGTATCATGACTCAATATTTTTATGCAATCTACGAGGTATTCCATCAGGTGGATATTGACCAGTATTATAGCTTGGGTGTGTAGGTAAATAAATAGCCAGAAGTCATGAGTAGCCACCAACTTTCTTATCTAACGCTCATGAAATTTCCCAATCAATGTGTTTTCGTTTATAGGTATCTTTTCAAACTAAGACAATACAAATACTTGCATCACTCAAGTAATCTTCACGAATGAGTCTTGCAATATAATCTGTACTTACATCAGTATTTATATCCCCTATCATTACAGACTTATGGATAACAGAATCTCATAATATTTTCTCTAAAATATTTTTGTAAATCTGATCATTGGCATGATGATAGCTAATAAATATTTTTCTTCTTGGTTTTAAAGTGACTGTTTTGGGAATAATAGAATCAAATAAATTCATATTTATAAAAATTATTTTATACTAAACAATCATTTAATGAAGATTTCAAAAATAAGACTACTAATAATTCATGTGATTATTGCAAAAACTATAGACCAAATAATAGATTCTCTTTTTATTTGTCGTAAATCATTCATAGTAATTGTAGTAGTATCACTACTACTAACCTGGGAACTATCATGAGTATTATTTTGGAGCTGTCCAACACTTCATGTTACATTAAAATTATCAGCCATATGTATAAAAATAAATGGGAATTAAGTGGAAACCTGTAGACTCGAACTTGTTCTATTCTGGAGTTGACCTATATTTTCTGCAATAACATTAGTAATCTCATTGTTTTCATTATTAATTATATTTTGTTGAATGATAGGAAGAGGATTTATGTGTTCCACAATATCATTCAGTAGTTCTTTCCTAAGATTTATATCTGATAGGATTGGAAATATTCATAAACTAAAATATAGTTTAATATTTTTAGGAGATCTTGATAATACTTCGTATTTCAATGTACTGCCTTCAATAGGAAGAAATAATGGTGATAGATATATATCA
>JAIESH010000076.1 GCA_019746175.1 Candidatus Altimarinota bacterium | reverse complement strand
GAGATTCGAACTCCCGATATCTTGCGATATGCACCCTTTCCAAGGGTGTGCACTAGGCCACTATGCGACCTCTCCAAGAGCATAGAGAATGTATCAAAAATACAGAAAAAAGCAAATAAAACCAAATCCAAGCTCTCTCATAATTGCTTTTTTATGGTTTTTCATATCATGCATAACACTTACTATAACAAAAAACTAATGGAATTTATTATTATTTTGATTCTTACGCTTTTAAATTGATTTTTTGCACTATCAGAAATAGCACTAGTTTCAGTTAAAAAAAGCAAGATCGAGCATCTTGCTTCAAAATGAAATAAAAAAGCAAAAATCATACTTACACTACTGGAAAATCCTGAGAATTTCCTCTCATCAGTACAAGTTGGAATAACTCTTATAGGAATAATATCAGGCGCTTACGGGTGATCTGCTATAGCAAATGATATTGTTCCGCATATAGCAACAATCCCGTTCTTATGAGATCATGCGGAATGAATAGCTCTTACGGTTGCTATTATCGGAATTACATATTTTTCTATTGTAGTAGGTGAATTGGTTCCAAAAACTATTGCCATGAATAATCCTGAATGACTAGCACTATTTTGCGTGCCAGTACTAAGATATTTTATGTTTCTAACATATCCTTTTGTTAAGTTACTCTCCATTTCTACACTTTTAACATTGAAAACCTTAGGAATAAAAGATGCCGTAGAAGAAAGACTCAGTGAAGAAGAGCTTATATGAATACTCAAAACTGCTTGAAAACAATGAGTACTAAATAAGGAAGAAAGTATTTTTCATAATAATGTTTTCTCATTTTGAGAACAAGTAGCCAAGTCTATCATAACACATAGAAATGAAGTGGAATGGATTGATATCAATGATAATAAGCAAGTAATTTTTAATAAAATAAAAGAAAGCGTACATTCAAAATTTGTAGTTGCTGATGAGTCACTAGATAATGTTGTGTGAATTTTGCAAATTAAAGATTTTTTAGAAAATCAAGATAAACTGGACTTCTCACTAAAAAATATCATATCAAAAGCAATACTGATACCTGAACAAGCTTCAGCAATGGTAATTCTCAATACTTTCAAGAAAAGAAAACAATATATTGGTGTAGTAGTTGATGAATTTGGTGGAACGGAAGGAATCATTACACTTCATGATCTCATAGAGGTAATCGTATGAAATCTTCCAGAGGAGAATGAAGAAACAGAATGAAATATTATAAAAAATTCGGAAAACACATATCTTCTGAATGGAAAAACTCTGATATATGAAATAAATCAATATTTTCAAGAAGAAATTATCGAGGATAGTAATCATGAATATACCACTCTTTCTGGATATATCATGCATAATTTTGGTAGATTACCGAAAGTAAGTGAGAAAATAAAACAAGCAAATAATTATGAACTCGAAATTGTAGATATGGATGGTATAAAAATCGATAAAGTACTCATCAGAAAAATAGAAGAATAATAAAAACTCCCATAAAAAATGGGAGTTTTTTGATTATAATGGAGCGAGCAATGGGACTCTACGCTCTCCACCGCGCACCAGCTCTCCTCGTGTTCGAAGTGACATCAGTCACTTCTCAAGGAACCACTCAGATTCTCATCCCAAAAACCGTAAGAAAAATAAAATCCCATCCTTTCGGATGAGAATTTGATTTTTCTGGAGCGAGCAATGGGACTCGAACCCACAACGGCCGCCATGGCAAGGCGGTACTCTAGCCAATTGAGCTATGCTCGCGAGCAAATTCAATATATTCATATTTTATAAAAATCAAGAAAAAAACTCAGATTTTCCTTTTGCCTCTCTCATTTTTTTGTATATACTGCGTTTATATGTCTCGCAAAAAATCAACACCTGTACACAGGCCATTTCTCTCATACGAACTACAAAATATTATTGCAGGTGGAGTACTCATAACTCTGGCAATATTGATGTTTTTATCTACCAATGAATCTTCTATTATTGGCGCATTTATGTCCAAAATAGGTATTTTATTTTTTGGAGATAATTATCGTTGGACTTTTTCCCCAATCATTATGATCCTTGGGGTTATGATTCTAGTGAAGAAGGCAAGTTGGTCAGTATCAAGACTGGTTGGAATACTACTCTATTTTGTAGCTACCTCATCAATAATAGGCTGGTACAAACAATCGACGGTTGGTTATTTTGATATATATACTTTCATGAGTACACTCATGTGATCATCTAGTGCACTTATCGCTATGATGGTTTTATGGTTTGTATCTCTCTATCTGACACTGAGAATATCCTATCGAACACTTCTCTCAAAAGTTCGAGAATCAGTACCATCTCTCTCTCGAATGAGAGATGCAATTATTCCAATGGATAATGACGATGAGATTGTGCCAACGAAAAAATCAAAAACAGACGAAATATATAAGAAAAAGGCTGAAGAGCTCGAGAAAAAACTCGCCGCTATTCAAAAAAATAAAACACCTCAAAAAGAAACACCAGAACCTGTTACTGGAAAAACACTTCTCAAAAATGCTTTTTCTGGTTTAACTAAAAAAATTCCACTCGAAACTCCAGAATGAAAAATTATTGAATCTAAGAATTCAACCAAGGCTGTAGATTTTGGAACTTGGGATTTTCCTGGACTGAAGCTTCTTAATGATATCAAACACTTCAATGTTGTTACTCCAGAAGAAATAGAAGAAAAATCTATACTCATACAGAGAACATTCTTACAATTTGGTATCGATGTAGAAATGGAAGATGAATGTGTAGGTCCAACTGTAATCCAGTATCGACTCCGACCAAGTGAGTGAGTTCGTCTAGCAAAGATTGAGGCCCTTAAAAAAGATCTCACTCTCGCACTTAAAGCTAAATCAATTCGTATTCAAGCACCAATTCCAGGACTTGGACTCGTGGGAATCGAGGTGCCTAATGAGAAACGTGATACTGTCGGAATCAAAGAAGTTCTTGAAGATAGTGCATTCACGAGACACAAATCCAAACTTGCCATTGCAGTAGGAAAGGATATCAATGGAGACTTTATCGTTGGAGATCTCGCGAAGATGCCGCATCTTCTCATTGCATGACAAACTGGTTCAGGAAAATCTGTAGGAATGAATGGCTTTATTCTATCACTCCTCTATAAGAATACCCCATCGGAACTCAGAATGATCATGGTAGATCCGAAACAAGTAGAACTATGAGTCTATGATGGAATACCACATCTTCTTACTCCAGTAATAAACTCTCCAGATAAGGCACTCAATGCACTCAAGTGGTGAGTTGCTGAGATGGAAAGACGTTATTCTACGCTCAAGCCACTCAATGCGCGTAACCTCGAAGAATATAATGCGAAAGTTAGCGAAAAAGACAGAATGCCTGCTATAGTAATAATTATTGATGAACTTGCTGATCTCATGATGAGTGGAAACAAGAAAGAAGTAGAATCAGCTATTACAAGAATTGCACAAAAGGCCAGAGCCGTTGGGCTTCATATGATTCTCGCTACACAACGTCCTTCTGTAGATGTGATAACTGGACTTATCAAGGCGAATGTTCCTTCACGAGTAGCATTCACTGTAGCTTCTGGTATTGATTCTCGCACTATTCTAGATGCCTATGGTGCAGAGGATCTACTTGGTCGTGGTGATATGCTCTATTTTCCAACTGGAGCTATGGCAACGACTCGTATCCAATGAGTACTTGTTGAAACAGATGAAGTAGAACGAGTAGTAAATCATATTAAGCTAACCATAGATCCTGCTATGCTTGCTGATATATATGATAATTCTATAGTAGAATGAGATCGTGTGAGCGTCTGGGAATGAGCTGCGAATAGTTGATGAAGTGATGCAGGTGAAGAAGATATGAAGGTAGTTGAAGCAGCTATAGAGCTCGTAAGATCAGCAGGGAAATGCTCTACTTCAATGCTTCAGAGACATCTCAAACTCTGATATGGAAGAGCTGCTCGTGTAGTGGATATACTGGAATCTATGGGAATTGTAGGTCCAGCAGATGGCTCAAAACCGAGAGAAGTTATTGGATAAAAAAACAGATACTTAAGGTATCTGTTTTTTTATCCTTCATTGTATTGTTCTTATTGTTCGTACATATCCTGTTGGATTAATTGGGGGAATAGGATCTTTTGGCTTACGTTCTTCGGGGGTTCAGAGTTTTTGACGCTTCAGTAGATCGATTTCATCTCGTATTTGCTTGATATAAGTCATCATTTCCATAAGTCCTAATTCCTGATACTTATTAATATCTACCAAATTTTTACGTCGTAATGATTCTCGATTTTGATCTTTTGTAAAACTAAAATCATCAAATATTTTATCGAGCATATAGATCCAGTCAAGATCTTTTCCTTCTGTAGTACGAGCAAGCGGTTCTATAAGATATAATCTAACGCCAAGTGTCATGAATTCTATACAAATCAATCAAAAAATAACACGACTCGTGATACTTGATTTACTGATATTTCATTTCAAAGCATCATATGCAATTTTAAGAGCATGAATTTGAGTATGGTAAGAATGAAGCACTGGAATAAGTTTATTATGCTCAGGCTTTATATTACTTATTAACTCTGTATAAAATTGAATCATCACTTTTGGATCATTCATTCAGAGATACCCCTGAAGTTGATATTGATAATCTACGAACTCTTGCTCAGCAAGAATATTATTAGTAGGAAAAGTTGATTTGTATTTTCTGCAAGCTAATGCTAATATTCAGATTTCATCAGAACTAATATCTTTTTTATCAATTGGTGTATCTCATTTAACAGTATATTTAGAACTCAATCTTGAAATAATATTTCTTTTTCAATTTTTCGTAAATACATAACTCCACTGAGCTAGTCAATCTAGATAACCGGATAAATTTAGTCGTTCATCTATTTCTAATTTTTGGAGTGTTGGTCCATCATTTATTTTCATTTATAATTTTGTATTAATGTCAATATTTGCATATTATAGATAATTTACTATACTGCAAATCTATTTTTTCAAAAATATCATGTCAAGAATACTTATCAAAACACCGGAACAAATAGAGGGAATACGAAAAGCAGGCAAATTAACTGCCATGACCCTCGATATGATTGGATCATATATCAAAGCCTGAGTTTCCACTCTAGAACTTGATAATATCATGAATACCTTCATACTATCACATGGATGAAAATCTGCTTGTATAGATTATCAATGAAACAATAAGTGGTGAAAAAACAAAAATAGTTATCCACGATACACTTGTATTTCACTTAATGATGTTATCTGTCATGGGATTCCTCGAGCTGATGAGATGCTCAAAGAATGAGATATTCTCAATATTGATATCACAACGATAGTCGACGGTTATTTTGGTGATGCTTCTCGCATGTATACGGTTTGAGTAGTTAACCCAAAGGCACTTGAACTTATAGCAGTAAGCAAAAAAGCTTGGGAAATAGGTATTGCGGAAGTTCGACCTGGAAACTTTTTTGGAAATATCTGATATGCAATATCTCAATATGCGGAATCAAGATGATATTCTGTGGTAAGGGATTATACAG
>JAIESH010000071.1 GCA_019746175.1 Candidatus Altimarinota bacterium | reverse complement strand
ACTAAGGTTGTTTCTATTCCAGTTGATTCTACTACTCCTGCTGAAATTACTATCGTTGCATCATCTGTTCTTAATCAGACTTCTGCTGTAGGTAATTATACATTTGCAGTTCAACTTACTGATGTTCGTGATTCTTCTAATAATACTGTTGCTCTTGTTACTTCAACTGTAACTGGTGATAAGACTACTATTGAATCTCCAACAATTACTCTTAAGAACTCAACTGTTGCTGCTCCTTCTAGTTCTACTCTTTCATCTCAATCAAACCAAGAAATTGGACGATTTGGACTTGAAGCTAAGAGCGACAAGGTTCGTGTAACTAAGGTTGTTGTTACTGCTACTGGTGCAGATATTAATAATATCTCTGATGCTGCTAGTATTGAACTAGTTCGTCAAATTGACGGAACTAAGGTTTCTGCAACTACTTCTCTTTCAGGACAAGTTGTTACATTTGATAGTATTTCTGGTCTAGAAATCGACAAGGATACTACTCAAAACTTCTATGTACGTGTTGCGAGCGTTAAAGCTCTTGATTCTCTATATGGACAAACTGTTGCACTTACTATTGGAAGTGGAAATGTTACTGCTAACGCAGTTAACAGCAGTACTACTGTTACTGTAAATGGTTCAGCTACTCCTAAGACATACACTATTGGTGTTGTTCCTCCATCTGTTAAGGTAACTGGTACATCTCTTATGCAAAACGCTAAGATTGCTACTGTTAAATTTACAAATGTAGATTCTAATACTGGTGTTGTTCTTTCTGGTGTAACTCTTCAATTCCAATCTCGTTCTACGGCTCAAGGAAATCTTACATTTAGCGGAACTATCTGTCTTCGAGATGTTGGATCTAATAATTCTTGTGGTGGTGCTAATACTACTGCGGGTCAAGTAACTTCTCAAGCTGGTGGTACTTACTCATTCACATTTGCAGGACTCACTATTAATGGTGAAACTCTTACTAAGAATGGTGGAAGCCGTGAATTTGAAGTTTATGTTGACAATGCTCCTCTTTGGGTAACTGGTGACAACGCAAACGTAACTATCAAGACTCTTAATTACGTTGTTGGTGCTGCTACTCCAACTGAAAGCTATGTTGGTGTTGCTGATGCTTCAGCTACTTCTGTTAAATAATTCTTCCTATCTTCGGATAATCGTCTTATTACAGTTCGAAAAATCCCCCCTTTATTGGGGGGATTTTTTTGTGTTGATTTTCGAGACCTTTTCCCTATACTACCCACATGCTTACACTCAGACAAGTCTCTGTATCTATACATGAGAAACCAATCATACACTCAATTGATTATACATTCGCCAGTGGTGAAACAACCGCTATCCTTGGACATAATGGTTCAGGGAAGTCATCTCTTGCTCTCGCTATCATGGGTCATCCACGATACGATACGGAGGGTACTATAGAACTCAATTGACAAAATATATCATCAATATCGCCAACAGATCGACATATTTCTGGATTGTTTTTATCATTCCAGAATATCCCAGAGATCCCAGGTATAAAGGTTTCTGAATACCTCAGAACCATCTATAATACACATTTTGCTCGACATCATATCGACACAAAATCGCCATCTCCATTCGTATTTCGTCGAATGATTGAGAAGATGCTTCCTCCTCTTGGACTCACTCCAGCATTTCTCGATCGTGATCTATTCGTTGGATTCTCTGGTGGAGAAAAGCGTCGAATTGAATTATTGCAAGTAGCTCTACTCGATCCTTCAGTCATCATATTAGATGAAGTAGATTCAGGATTAGATATTGATGCTATAGAGATACTGAGACAAGAGATCGACAAGTGGCGAACAGCTGGAAAAACTATTATTCTCATCACACATAACTTCCACCTTCTTGATTCTATCAGTGTCGATAAGATCATAATTATGAAAGATGGTTTGATAGATCGACAGTGAGATCGTACCCTTGTCGAAGATATTCGAGTTCAATGATATAAATAAAACATGACTACACAACCGTTCGGAGACATCTCAAGAGATACACTGGATCGGAGTGATGATATAACTTATCAAACCACTCTTGAATCGGGTATTTCAGAACGGGTGGTTCGCGCTATCTGGGAATCCAACAAGGAACCAGATTGGATGCTTGATTTTCGTCTCAAGTCCTTGGCAACATTCCAAAATGCGAAGATGCCTACTTGGTGACCATCACTCAAGAGTCTTGATTTGAATTCAATATATTATTTCGGTAAAGCCGAAGGTTCAGGAGATAATAAATCTTGGGATGATGTACCTGATGCTATTAAGTCGACATTCGATAGACTCGGTATACCTGAGGCAGAACGTGAGATGCTCGCTGGAGTTGGTGCACAATATGATAGTGAAGTAGTATACCATTCACTTCGCCAAGAACTCCAAGATCAAGGAGTGATATTTGAGGATATGTCAGTGGCGATTCATACACATGCAGACATTGTAAAATCTCATTTTATGAGAGCAGTACCAGCAAGTGATCATATATTTGCAGCTCTTCATGGAGCAGTATGGTCTGGTGGTACATTTCTCTATATTCCAGCTTGAGTTCAGATTGATGCTCCGCTTCAGGCATACTTCCGTATGAATATGAAGTCAGGATGACAATTTGAACATACTCTTATTATTGTCGAAGATGGAGCCTCTGCACATTATATCGAGTGATGTAGTGCCCCAAAATATGGTACAGCGAGCCTGCATGCAGGTTGTGTCGAAATATATGTTGGTCGAGATGCGAAGATGCGATACTCATCAGTAGAGAACTGGTCTGTTGATACATACAATCTCAATACCAAGCGTGCCATTGTCGAAACAGGCGGTTCTATCGAGTGGATAGGAGGTAATCTTGGATCAGGAGTGACGATGCTCTACCCATGTTCTATTCTTAAGTGAGATGATTCTCGGGCTATGCATTTTGGTATTGCTTTTGCTAATGCTGGACAAGAGACAGATACTGGAGCAAAAGTCATTCATATAGGAAAAAATACTTCGTCAGAAATTGTGTCGAAATCATTGTCGAAGAATGGCGGAGTGTCGATATATAGAGGATTGGTAGATATTAAGAAATCAGCACTTGGTGCGGTGTCGAAGATTGATTGTGACTGACTCATATTGGATTCTCGATCTAGATCAGATACTATTCCTGACATTCGAGTAGCAACGGATGATGCCATGGTAGCACATGAAGCGAGTGTCGGAAAAATTAATGAAGATACACTATTTTATCTTATGTCTCGTGGAATAGAGGAAACAGAAGCAAAAACAATGATTGTAAGAGGATTCGTTTCGCCACTTCTCAAGGAGTTACCACTCGAGTATGCTGCTGAGATGAATGTGTTAATTGGTATGGAAATGGAAGGAATGTAATTATTTATACATTATGTCTGAAAATCCATGAGCTTATAACGAGGCTCGCGATCGCATCCGTGAGAAAAAAGAAAAAGAGACTATTTTGGTAGAATCTCAAAAAGAAGAATTTGAAAAGACTAAAAATATTTTACGAAAGAAGAAAGGACTAGACGTTCATGAGCTTAGGAGACGTATCGAAACAGGGAATTCACTCGATCTGTTAAAATCAGAGATCAAAAATGCTCTTACCGAAGGAACTATATCACGTGATACCTATGATCGCGTCATTGCCTCTATCGATAATGAGACGAACAATGAAATAGAAATATGAATGATTGATCCAGATAAACTTCCTTTTTCTCAAAACAAACTCGCAAAATATCTGGAGAATCAACCACTTGGTGAGAATATATGAACTGATATTGTTTGATTTTTGTACGGATTTGTAATTCAGTGAAGTGCTATACTTGTGATTATAGCATGGAAAATACTTACTGATTTCTTATTTTTACCTCGCGATATATATAATAATTTTCTAAAACAATAGAGTATGCAACGTTTTTTTGTAAAGTTTCCACTGAGTATAGATATGGATATATCAGATTCTGATATCGTACACCAATTAACTCGTGTATTGCGAGCTCAGATAGGAGAATCGATAGTATTGTTTTCTTGAGATGGAACGGAGACAGAATATGAGATAAATCGAATTGATAAAAAAACGATATGACTCCGTGGAAAAGCAAAGAGAAATCTTGATTCTGAATCCAAGAAAAAGGTATATCTCTATCAGTCACTTCCGAATAAGTATGAAAAAATCGAATATATTATTCAAAAATGAGTAGAGATAGGTATTGCAGGATTTGTATTCTTTCGTTCTGAAAGATCCCAAAAGTTGTTATTATCTGATAATAAGATCGAAAGATTTCATCTTATTGCCAAGGAGGCACTCGAGCAGTGCGGAGGAGATATAATGCCCGAAATTCAATTTTTAAATCACTTTCCTGAAGAGATTAGTATAGATACTTCAAATATAGTGCTTGATACTATAGGGGAGAATAGAAGACTTATTTCTTATGATTCACTATCTGATATGAATCTTTGGGTTGGACCTGAGGGGGGATGGTCAGAGTTAGAAAGACAGAAAATGATAGATAAAGGTTTTATATTTGCACGTTTTTGAGAAAGAGTACTTCGCACTGAAACAGCATGAATTGTCATTGGTTTTGGCTTAATGAACGGATAAACAATGATAAAATGATCAAGTAATCTATTCTAATTCAGTAAATTAACAGACCACCACTATATATAGTGGTGGTCTTATTTTTTTGATAATGCTGGGCGGTATGAATGATTATTTTTCTAGAATATATGTTTACTTTATTGATCCTGATGCCATCGCTTTGCACACAATAGATGTACACATATACAATTTGTATACAGAAATGGTTCTATAACTGTACATTTAAATGTAATAAGAAGAAATGGCTTTAATAAAGGAAAAACAAGGTATATAAATCATATTTTACTATACTTTATGTATAAGGCAATACTAATATTCTCGCTACTTTTCAAAAATACTGATATACTGCTTATGTCTTCTCGAAAGAGAATGATCCTTAAAAAATCCTGACTTGCCGATCATAGGAAACTCTACTCACGAGATCTTCCTGCTTGCAAATCCAAAAACAAAGTTTTACAAAAAATATACCAATACAAAAAGAACAAATACTATCGGTATTAATACAAAAACAAAAACACGGATGAGGATCCATACTTTCTTTCTGATTTATTCAGCGAGAGTGTATGGATCCCCACCAAAATAAAAGGACTGAGTGTCCTTTCAAAACAAAACCTCAAAAGGCCAGTTAGGTTCCCGTTCAATCGGGACGAGTGTGAGAACTCAACAATCACATGATATGTGTTGATTGCCCTCATATGAGTGTACCCTAGCTGTCCTCGAGGTGCCGCACAGTCATCTCCCCTATTATTTCCCTCTTCTACCAAGAAGTAGGGATTTTTTGTTGTGATTTTTAAAAATTAAACATGGTGATATCCACTTCATTTAATAATTTCGAGTCCTCGATAAATCTGCTCTACAAGAACAAGAAAGGCGAGT
>JAIESH010000151.1 GCA_019746175.1 Candidatus Altimarinota bacterium | reverse complement strand
CAGGTATGTTCTGGTGAATCTGGAGTGTTCATTCTTGAAAATTATATAGACTATAAGTGTACTTATATTTTATTTTTTTCCAAATTTGAAACGATTTACGAGTGAATTAAATCATGATTTTATATTGCTTCATACATTTTTAAAAAAACCTGTATCCTTAACTTCTTGTGAGACAATCCTAGATCGAATTCTACGAATAGTACATGGCTCATTAGTTATAATAAGTTTGTTATTGTTATCATATTCTCCTATTTTACTATTAGAAAGATCTCATACTACACATCCATTCGCATGTAATAACCATGTTACTCTATCTCCGTTGTTTAATACAATATTTGCCTTATAACGAGTCATCTCTCCTTGATCGATAGTCTCTGAGGATACAATAGATATTCTTCCATACTCCACAGTATCTAGGATAATCGGATTTGATGTCCTTATATTTTTCATATGATCTGCGAGTAATATGGATGTTTCGAGTCACAAATCATATGCCTCATCATTTGCTGCATTTCTGATGAGATTATTCTTGATAGATTGAATCATTGCACCATCTCTGTCTATTTTTGCACGTTCGATAATATTTCTGATGATTCTGCCATCTTCAATTTCATAATTCACTGTAGGTTCATCATTTACTGCATTGCTATCCCAATTAAAGGCCGAAGCATTTTCACCAAGTAGCTCTCTTATTTTATTATGTTTATTTGTTACTACATTATTAGGAAGAATCTCTCCTGAACTTTTGAAAACGAGCTGCTGAATGGCATGTCGTCTTACTTGTGCAGTTGCTAATCCCGTTTTGCCAGTAGTTGATTTCTGATGAGCCCCAATAGTATCTGATTCTGGAGTTGTAAATATACTATCCGGAGTTGTAGACAAGTTATCTGAAATAGTAGATATATTGCCTGTAGAAGTATCGTAAAATCAATCTTCCGAATTTATAGTATCGATAGCAGTAATTGGAAAATCAATAATTTGAGCAGTTTGAATTTTTTTAGCAGTTTGATTATTTGGATTTCAAATTTTTTTGATATGAGTGATCAATCATAATATACTGCGTCTTGCTTGAGAAATTTCAATAACAAGAGTATCGCCATTAATAGTATTGACATCATTATCTAAAATATCTTTGAATTCTAGTTGTAATTTTTTATTAGTTTCTACTAGTGATTCGAATAAAAATTGAACATCAACTATATCCTCCGCTAGTTGTATATAAAAAAGTTCATTAATTTCTTCATCTAGATTTTGTAACCTATTTCTAATTAGATCTATATTTTCGATAATTTTAAAAAAAGTTTCAATATAAGACCCATAACTTGGACAGTTATCTAATTCATAGTGTTGGCGATTATCTATAACTAATACTTTTTCTTTTAATTGTTTAAGACTATCAATGATTACATTGAATAATCATTTAGGTTCATTTTCTTTTTCTGATGATGAAACTCTATTTAATGCAAACATAGTATAATAGTTAATTTTAATATAATTATAGTATATATTTTATTTTGTCAATACTATATAAACAGTTTAAAAAATAAAGTTGATTAAAATAAAACTATCCATATACTTGGTTGCATATAATTAAATTTATACTCAAAAATATGCAAAAAAATATTATAAAATTGGAACATCCTCGAAATTACCACATGGTTGGTGATGGTTTTCGCGTAACCAATTATGTACCTGGATATCACTCAGATATGAATGAATCTACGAGTCCATTCCTTATGCTCGATTACAATGCACCATGGCATATTCCGCCTCAACTCAATCATCGTCCAGGTGTGGGATTTCATCCACATCGTGGCTTTGAGACCGTGACGATTGTCTATTCTGGAGAAATTGAGCATCAAGATACTGCATGAAATGGATGAGTTATTGGTGCTGATGAAGTACAGTGGATGACTGCTTGAAGCGGGCTTCTCCATAATGAATTCATGACAAAAAAATTCTCATCGGAAGGATGAACTCAACATGCTGTTCAGCTTTGGGTAAATCTACCTCAAAAATATAAGATGACAAATCCTGAGTATCAGGCATTAACTCGTGATAATATTCCAGAAGTGGAATTCGAATGATGAAAAGTGAGAGTAATTGCTGGGAAACTCTGAGATATTTCTGGAGCCGCTCGAACATTTTCACCGATTGAACTCTATGATATCAGATTTGATAGCGTGAGTCGTTTTGACTTTGCTATTCCAGAAGATTATACCACTATGGTTCTCGTTACAGAGTGAAGTGTGGTAATCAATGAAAAATCTCTTTGAAATGGAGATATGATTCATTTTTCTAAGACTTGAGAAGGTATTTCTGTATCATCTGCAGGTAATGCAAAAATTCTTGTTATGGCTGGAAAACCACTCTGAGAGAATATTTCTCATTACGGTCCATTTGTTATGAATACGCCACAAGAAATTGAACAAGCATTTGTTGATCTCAGAGCTGGAATGATGTGAAAACTCGATAATTAAGATAATGTTATGAAAAAAATGCCCGTTGTATTCATAGGACATGGTAGTCCAATGAATGCGATTGAAGATAATGAGTATACTAAAAGTTGGAAAAAAATAGCCGAGTCAATTCCCTTGCCTCGGGCTATTTTGATATTTTCAGCACATTGGATGGCTAGTGGGGAAACTCGAATATCGAGCCAAATACAATCAAAAATGGTATATGATATGGGCGGTTTTCCACCAGAACTCTATGAAGTAAGATATGAAGCACCAGGATCTGTAGAGATATCTACAGAAATACAATCTTTACTTTCTCAAAACTATATAAGAGCCACACTTGATACTAACCGATGATTTGATCATGGTGTTTGGTCTGTTTTGATGCATATGTTTCCAGATGCTGATATACCAGTAATTTGTATGAGCATAGATTATAGCAGTTCACCAGAATCACTTTATAAGTTAGGAGAATCACTCCGTATACTTAGGGAATCGTGAATACTTATTATGGGAAGTGGTAACATTGTACATAATCTTCGCGCTATTGATTGGACCTGAGATCATGTATATGATTGGGCCGTAGAATTTGATAAAAAAATATCAGAACTTATTACTAAACGTGATTTTCAAACATTATTTGATTTTAGATCTTGGTGAGAGCTATCTAGGCAAGCACATCCAACATTTGATCATTTATTGCCAATTTTTCCTCTTCTTGGCGCATCCAATCAGGAAGATATGGTATCTTTTTTTACTCCAGAAATTAGTATGGGCTCACTCTCAATGAGGAGCATTGTATGGTGATAAATTATACATATTTTTTTCAGTATGGATATAGGTTATTATTTGATTTTAACTTTGACTTATGATAGGATAAAAACTATAAGTCATTATGTCATATAATTCTTGATATATGGAATCCACCCTGGCTGATAAATTTCTCAAGTTTCTAGATAGTGTAATTGAAAATACTATTACGGATATTCATATCAGTAGTGGTTCTTCTCCATATGTACGAGTTTCTAATCGAGATGTGAAGCCTATAGAAGAATTTGGTGCATTGACATATGCTCAGGTTATAGATTTGATAATCTATATGAATCCCCATATTGATCAGGAAAAAATAGAACATATAACTACTGGAATTGCATTTATCTATGAATACAAATGAACACGTTTTCGTGCTAATGTATCAAAAAATAATGATGGGATCGCTGTTGCAATGCGAACAATCAAAAAAAATACACCAACCGCAGAATGAGTGGGTCTTAGTGAAAATGTCCTTAAACTACTTGAAGAAGATCGAGGCCTCATACTCGTAACTGGTGGAACTGGTAGTGGTAAGACAACTACCGTAATTGCGATGATTGACTACCTCAACAAAACTCGACACAAACATATTATTACCATTGAAGATCCAGTTGAATATATTATCAAAAATAATCAAAGTCTCGTTCACCAAAAACAAGTCGGTCGTGATGTAGTAAGTTTTGAACAAGCGATTCGTGATGCTATGCGAGAGGATCCAGATGTGATCGTAGTCGGGGAAATGCGTGATCAAGAGACTATTGCAGCCGTACTGACTCTTGCTGAAACGGGGCATCTTGTGATATCAACTCTTCATACCAATGATGTAGTTCAGGCCTTCGATCGTCTCATATATGCATTCCCTGCTACGATGCAATCCCAGATTCGTATTCAACTTGCACTTGTTGTCTGTGCTATTATTGGTCAGATAATTTTACCTAAAAAAGATGAAACTGGTAATATAGTGGCTCGAGAAGTATTTCTTAATAATGATTCTTCTCGAAACTTGATCATGGAATGAAATATTACTCATCTCTATAGTGTCATGGAAACATGAAAACAAGATGGTCAGATTATGATGCAAGATGCACTCACAACGTTACATAAAAAAGAGCTTATTTCAGGAAAAACTCTGATGCAACATGTGAAGGATCCTCAACGACTCAAGGATTATCTCATCAAAATGCGACAAGAACAAGCTGAAAAAGCAGCACAAAAATAGTATTTACTCATGTTCCGAAAGGAAGATGAGTATTTTTTTATATAATTCTTTAACGTGTTTTTTCTGAGTTTCTCATGCGGAATTATAGTGAGCAAGTCATGGCGCAGAATTGAGCTCTATAATAATGTAATTTGGATTTTCACTAAGTGGTAATTCTATATTATTCGTCATAAAATCAACACCACATAATCTTAGTCCCATATCTTTGGTTGCATTTATAGCAATTTGCTGAAAATCTGGATGTATAGTACCTGTAACATCAATACTCTCTCATCCTGTTGAAAGATTTGCATTATCGAGTAAGAATATCGTTTGTCATTTTTCGATAATTGTTCCTATATTAAGTCATTGTTTTTCAAGTTTTATAATGATTCTTGGATCACTTGTATCAATCAAGACATTTCGTCATTTTGATCTAATTTCAATTTCTTTCTGATCAATGAGTTCAGAGATGGGAGATTGTCCATCACCTGTTATAGATAGAGGAATTCTCATGTATGCAGATATAATTTGACCATCAAAAACTACTACCCTATAGTCTTTTCAGGTATGGGATTTTTCTATAATCATAACAGGACACATATCTAGAATTTTTCTTGCCGCATCATAGTATTCATCTTTATTTTCTATTTTTTGTACCCCTACTCATTGAGATAAATTATTGGGTTTGATAATAACAGGAACACCAATTGATTCAATATATTTCCAGCCATCATCTATATTTCTTTGTATAGATAGGTATTGATTGAGTCATTCACTAAAAAAAGTTTGTCATTCAGCAACACTATATCCATATCTTCTGAGAAACTGCGATGTATATCATTTATCTTTTACAATTTCTACTGAGGCATGAGGATTAACATTAAAATTGGCTTTTTTAAATAGGTGTTTCCTTCCATTTTTAAATATTATCTCTCATACATAGCCATATTCTTCTTCGATCCAAATTTTAGCTCCAATTTCTGGAGCAATTTC
>JAIESH010000153.1 GCA_019746175.1 Candidatus Altimarinota bacterium | reverse complement strand
CGTATAGCACTGATCACTCTTGCTGTTGCTGCTCTTGCCTTTATCGGGAGTATTATTTGGATATTTGCTACCAAAAACGATATGAGCCTTCTTCCGAAGAATAATACGGCAAATATACAAATATCGGATGATACTGCTTCTCTGGAGATACTCAGATCTCAATGGAAAACCGAAGAAAGAATCAAGACTCTAGAAGCAAAAATTGATGCTCTGTCAAACAAAAATAATGGAACTATAGATGTACTTGGTACTACCTCAACAAATACAGGTAATACTGAAGTAAAAGATTCTACAAAAACTACAAATACTGGAAATACAATTATTCCTATATCAGCCAAGTTTCTTACTAAGATTATATCAAAAGTAAGTCTCGTTCTGACAAAAAATAATGGAATATTCGGGCTCTACGTATTTGATACCAACAACGAGTATTCTACCTATATTGATGAAAAATACTGACTCAATATAGTAGCTTCAAGAACTCCATATCCTATATGGATGAAAAACTTTCAATCTCTTGATAAATCAGTCTATACGATCAATGAATCAAAAACATTTCAATTTCCAAGTTTTTATGTTAATAGCCCCAAGGCTGACACAATGATTCGTTTAGTAATGCAGATAGAAGCACAAACACTTCTCATTAGTTTACCAAAAACTAAATTTGCAGAATTCAAATTGCTCATGGCAAAAAAATAATACCCAACAACAATACTATTTCTCTACTAATCCCCAATTCTTATGTCAGATAAAAAAATTATTCTTACTCGTGATGGACTCAATGAACTTCAAGCAGAACTTCGTATCCTTCGTGAAGAAAAACGTGTAGAAATTGCTGATAAGCTCAAAGAAGCAATCTCATACGGTGATCTTTCTGAAAATGCTGAATATCAAGCAGCTCGTGATGATCAAGCTCAGATGGAGCTTCGTATCTCTGAACTTGAAGAGATGCTCAAGCCAGGAGCCTATGAAATCATCGATGAAAAAAAGAAAAAAACTGGTATTAACGTTGGTTCCGTAGTAACTCTTGAAGAAACTGAGAAAAAAGAAACGATTACTTATACCATCGTTGGTTCTCAAGAAGCCAGCATCCTTGATGGAAAAATCAGCAATGAATCACCTATTGGTCGGGCTCTTATCGGAAAAAACACGGGTGATAGCATCACAGTGGTTGCTCCATCAGGAAAAACAGAATATTCTATTCTCAAAGTTCTCTAATCTATATTTATGTCATTCCACACATTCCTCGAAACACATACTCTCATTATACCATTTGTTTCTCTGATTGTAGCAATAGTCATCAAATGACTGGTTCATGCTCTCAAAGGACGGTTTAGTGTGGCTCGAATGTTTGGAAGTGGAGGAATGCCATCAGCTCATTCTACGTTTGTTATTGCACTTGCAACAGCTATGGGACTCAAATATGGTGCATGGAGTGATGAATTTATGATCTGTCTCGTATTTTCTATTATCATTATTTATGATGCTATGAATGTGCGTTACCAGGCTGGTCTCCATGCTAAGGTACTCAATCGCCTCACTCCAGACGATGGACAAACACTCAACGAATCTATGGGACATACTCCACTTGAGGCGCTTATCGGCGGAATTATCGGTTTCTTAACAGCAGTAGTGCTACTTGGTTTATAAAAAATGTTTTCTATCCACGACGAAGAAAAAATCATATCTCTCCTTGAGTCAAACTGACACAAGAAGTTTCGTTATGCTCAAATTGAAAATGCGGTCTACAAGAATATGGCGACCGACTTTTCTACTATTGAAACACTCCCTAAGGATATTCGGGAGCTTTTAACAGAAAATTGTTTCTATACTTCTCTTTCTCTTCATAGTGAAAAAACAGATCCAGAAGGACAAACTACTAAGTTTCTTTTTACGACGAGTGATGGAAAAATGATTGAAGCAGTTATTATGCGTCACCTTTCTGGACGAAATACACTTTGTGTAAGCTCCCAGGCTGGCTGTCCTATGGCTTGTACATTCTGTGCAACTGGAAAACTAGGACTCATCAGAAATCTCGAATTCTATGAGATTATAGATCAGATTATGTGGGCCGTACATCACCTTGCGAAAGAAGACAAAAAACTCAGAAATATCGTATACATGGGAATGGGTGAGCCACTTCTTAATTACAAGGAAGTATCTAGATCTATTCATATTGCTTGTACTCAGAAAAAACTGGACCTTTCCAATCGTCGTATCACCGTATCAACTTGTGGAATTGCACCTCGTATTATTGATTTTGCTCGAGATTTTCCTCAAGTATCACTTGCTATATCGCTCCATGCCCCTAACGATGAGGCTCGCAAAAAAATCATGCCCGTAGAAAATACTTATCCTCTAGATGTGCTCATGGCTTCCATAGAGGAATATGTGAAAATAACTAACAAACGAATATTCTACGAATATATCATGATTAATGGAGTTACTGATCGTTTGGAATATGCAAAAGAACTCGGCGAACTTCTTAAGTGAAAACTCGCTCACGTGAATTTTATCCCATATAATCCTGGGGAAGGAACTGATAGTAATGGATACCTTCCAACTACTAAGATGATTATCAAAAAATTCCAAGATACCCTTGATCGATATGGAATTCCTTCAACCGTTCGTCATACTATGGGTGATGATATCGATGCTGCTTGTGGACAACTCGCTCTCAAAGAAGAATGAAAATCTCTAGCAACAGAAGTAGGAAGAAGCCTAGGAAAAATCGGAAATAAGGCATAATCCTCTAACTCTACATTCATGACTGAAATTACACATATATCCAAAGATTCTGCAGGTGAAGTGCGTGCCCCTTCCAGAAAAGAGGTGCAACGTGAACTTAAAAGAAAAAAATCACTTGAGAAAATAAAAAGAAAAATAAAAGTACAAAAAAAAGCAGAACGTAAACTTGTAATCAAGGCAGAGCGTGTAAAAATCAATAAAAGAGAAAATAATAAAAAGAAGCTCGTTAAAAAAATCCAAGCTCGAGAAGAGAAAGGATTGTGATCAAAAACTGATATGACTAGCAAAAAACCTACTAAAAAAGTCTTTGTAAAAGATGATTTCGGTATTCCAAAAAAAAGTCGAGAACTCCAGATTGTCACGGAAAGAAAGAAAAAACCTACTTCATGAGAGTAGGTTGATTTTCGAGTAAAAATATCTATACTCTATATTAATGAATCTAAATATACCACATCCTATCGAAGATATTATTAATACTATTGAAGAACTCAAGAGTATTAATAAATACACAGAAGCTCGTGCAACAGCACTGCAAGCGCTCTCTAAATACACGGATGATTATCGTATCTATGAAGAACTTGCGGATATCTATATTTTCGAAGAAAACCTCGATAAAGCCGAAGAAGTAATCGGTTATGCTCGTGCACTCCATCCAGATTCATGAACATGAGCATATCTAGAGGGATATATTGCTGCTGCTCGTGGAGATTTTGATCGTGCTATTGAGATACTTTCAGTCGCTAATAATAAATTTCCTAATAACGCGGAAATTATTAGAAATCTTGGTTGGTCATATGTCATGCGTGGAGATATTGCTCGCGGTCTTGGATTACTCAGACGAGCCTATGTTCTCGCTCCAGAAGATCTCATGATTATCAATGATCTCGGTGTAGCACTTATGGCAAGTGGTGCAGAAGATGAGGCACGTGCTCTTTTTGAAAAAAGCGGACATACCGTCGGACTTGGAGCAATTCAAGCTATGGATAACTAATTATAATTATATGTTTATACTTCCTATTTGAGATTTGCTCTCCAGTTATACTGGAGACTCTCGTGATTTTGGTTTTTTATGACCTATTTTTGATGGATATTATGAAGATATCAAGTTTTTAGCTGATCTTGACTTTCAGATTCAAATTATGACACTTGATGATGGAGTACATGTTACATGGAATCACCTCAAAACTACAGTTGAATACGAAGGAAAAAAACAAATCATCAATCTTGGTGAATTCGATCGAACCTGGAAAATACAGCGAGAAACCTGAGATCCTGATGATATATCTGAGATTGATATGCGAACTCAAACAATTGATCTTGGTCCTATCATTCGAGAAGAAATTATTATGGCATGTCATAATAATTTCTAGCAATTATCTCCTTTTGAGGAGATTTTTTATTTTTTGGATATAGCGAAAAATCGTATATTTCCAAGAAAGAAGATAGAAAATTTTTGATGGCAAAACTGATACCACCCCTCCGAATCTCGACTTAAAAAAACTTACTCAAGCAAGCTCATCATCCTTAGATAATGGATCTGAAACACCGAGTAAATCATACTGAAGAATTCATCGTTTTTTAGCCACAAGTATAGCCTCCCATTGAAGAAGATATGGTGCCAATACCTTTCTATCGGCATCATCAGATGAACTCGCTCAATAATAATAAATAGCTCGTTCAGGCGTATAGAAGAATATACCCGCAGCAATCCCCCTTCCTTCCAGTTTTGAAAAATAGAGCCCACCCATATCTTGGGATGAAAGATTTTCAAGAAATGCAACATAATATTGTTTACTATTTCCTGCAAATTTATCTCGAGATAGTGTTTCTGTTAATAGCTCCATCCAAGTATTGATATTCTTTTCACTTGGTGTAGCAGCTTCGATGATCACTCATCTTTTTGTAGCTGTACGGATACTGTATCGTCATTTCTCATGCATCTGAGAGAGAACATCTTCATCAGTGCCAGAGAGATCAATAAGGCGAGTGTGTGGAGTCAAAAATTTGCGATATGGCTTATGTCAGAGGGTTGTTGGTTTTTTATATCCAGATTGAGATTCAAGGTTCAATTCAGTAATTGGTTCAATTTGAAGATAGAGAACTCATTTTTTAGCCAAAAAATCACGCAAATTCTCTATACATTCATTCCAGTTATCACTCATCTGAGATGTCGTTACTCAGAGTACAAAAGCTCCAAAAAAACCAAGTCCAATCGACCTGATTTCAACCAGCAAAAAAGTACTATGAATATCACCATAATAAAATACTTCTTTTGCTTGACCTGATTTAAGTAAAATATTTTTCCAAACTGGAAGCTGCCAAAATGACAAACCCTCCAGGGAAATTTCAGGTAATGATATGATCCTGTATTGCATACTTACAAGTGTACAAAAAAGAAAAGAAAAGCAAGAAAAAAGTTGCCATAAATTATAAAACGTGATATACTGCT
>JAIESH010000012.1 GCA_019746175.1 Candidatus Altimarinota bacterium | reverse complement strand
ATTACATCCATCTTGTGCCATTTTTCTATATTTTTCTACTTTATCTTTTGGGATTACGAGAACATAGGCGTCGATATAAGTTGATTTCATAATTGTAAAATGTTAAAAATTTAAATATTGTACATGTTTTTTTATTCTTTTGGCATCTGACTCACGTCCATCCAGAAGACTTCCCAGATATGTCAATCGAGATCTTCGAAATCACGTCCATACATGAATCCATGATCATGGCTATCAATGGTTTTCTTTCCTCCTGCTTGGATAGCATTATTATAGAATATATCTACAGCTTCACGAGAATCAACTTCCAGAGCATTGAGCACCTCGGTTGTCTTATGACTATCGGAAATAGTCTTGTGTGTTGGTAAAAATCCAGAGATAAAATCATGAGAAAGAAGCATAAGGCTAAAATCATCATGATAGCTCATTGCAGCTGCTTGATCATTGCTAAATTGCATATTCTGCTCGAATCCGAGTGATTTGTAGAAATTCACTGATTTCACGAGATCGGTAACCGGGAGATTGATATAGAGTTTGGACATAGGAGTAAAAATAAAAAAATAAATTTAAGAATTATACCTTGTAATTGTATCTTTTTATGAACAAAATCAATTATATTTATTGTATAATAACTACGTATAAAAAAATACTTTGTACGCTATTTTTCTCATTGATAAAGCGATAAATAGCATAAATACTTGTAGGACAAAGTATTTATGTACAATGCCATACATATTCATTTTTCTTTATTTTCGATGCAAGTTTTCCAACATAAGGCAGATATCCTTCCTATTTCACTTTTTGTTTGATATTTTATCTGTGATTTTATTCTCTATTTTTCAACACCAAGTATTACATTGCTTCTCGTGTATGTAGCGATTAGTATTATTGTTAAGGGATTTATTGGTGCATGGAATCACCATCATCAGCATGTACTGACTTTTTCTTCTTCATTTCTCAATAGAATGCTTGAGATAATGTATGGTTTTCAAACAGGTATTATCGGATATGCTTGGGTACTTCATCATAATCTTGGGCATCATATGCACTATCAAGATCAATCTCTCGATGAGTCAGCATGGAAGTCACCAGAATGAAGACGTTATGGTATGCTTGAATATACTTGGATTGTTACCACTACAGCGTATGCTCGCTGCTGGAAAGTATCAGGAAAATATCCTTTGATTCGAAAAAAATTCATCATGATGGCAGCTATTCAAGTGATATTGCTCCTAGCCATCATTGCGTATAAGCCACTCGAAGGATTACTAATATTCCTCCTTCCGATGATTACTGGTATTTTTCTTGGAGTACATACGACATATACACACCATAGCGGACTCGAGACAGATGATCCATATGCATCTTCATACAATATCGTATCGAAGTGGTACAATATCGCTACAGGAAATCTTGGATATCATACAGCACATCATCTCAAGTGAAATCTCCACTGGTCCAAACTTCCAGAATTTCATAAGGAAATCGAATCAAAAATTGACTCCAAGTTCTATCGAACGTATAATCCATTTCGTTTTTCAGAAAGTAAGACAGTATAATCATATTCATATTATGAAAAAATTACTTCTTTTGTTTATTTCAGTTTTTTCCCTAGTAGCCTGTTGATCTACTTCGGATAATATTTCAGTGAATACTGAGATTTCTAATCCAAGATCGATCATTGCAATAGGGGACTCATTGACTATTGGACTCGGACTTCCTACCGGGGACAACTATCCATCTCAACTTGAGTGAAAGCTTCGAGAACTCGGATATAATTATACAATCGAAAATGCCTGAATATCAGGAGATACTTCTGCATGACTCCTCTCACGAATTGATTGGATACTTGATGGTGCAAATCCGGATTTTGTGATTCTCTGTATTGGTGCTAATGATGCCTTTCAGTGAAAATCAGTGGCTGATATAGAGAAAAATATCAGAGCCATTATCGAGAAAATTCAATCAAAAAATATACGACTAGTATTTGCAGGGATGAAGGCACCATTCAATATGGGAGCCGAGTATCGCAATCAATATGATACGATGTTTCCTCGTCTTGCAAAAGAATACAAACTTGAGTATGTGCCATTTTTACTCGAATGAGTTGCACTGAATCAGAAGTATAATCAAGATGATCGTATTCATCCAAATCGCGAGTGATATACAATTGTCGTGAGTAATATCATGGAAATACTTGAAGATAGTGATCTTTTGAAGAAATAATTTTATTTTTTAAAGTTGTATTTTTATATATTTTATTATAATTTCTGAGAATAATTCTCATTATATATGATTTCATTACAAGGCATCTCAAAAACATATCACACCAAAAATGACCCCGTAACATTGTTTACTGAACTCGACTGGAAAATAGAAAAAGGTGATTTCGTTGCTCTGATGTGAGCGAGTGGTGCAGGGAAGTCGTCTATTCTCTCTATGATTGCAGGTATTATTAAACCAGATAATTGATCTATTGAGTTGGATAATATTGATATCACGAATTTCAAAACTGATCAGATGATTGAATTTCGTGGACAGAACATTGCATTTATTTTTCAGGCTTTTGAGCTCATTCCGAATTTGACGGTAGCTGAGAATATAGATTTGGTCCTCGATATTTCTCATGCTAACCGTCGATATAATACTCTCGAAATCCTCAAAAAAGTATGACTATCTGGAAAAGAGAATAGATATCCATCTGAATTATCTGGTTGAGAACAGCAAAGAGTTGCTATTGCTCGAGCATTCGTCGCTGATGTAAAATATCTACTAGCGGACGAACCAACAGGAAATCTCGATGAGTCCAATGCTATGAAAATCATGGATTTAATAGATGCTCTACATAAAGAAACAAAGAATACTATAGTTATGATTACTCATGATCGTGATATAGCTAGTAGAGCAAATAAGTTGTACCGTTTACATGGTGGAAAAATTTTAACACAATAATTTTTTATTTTTATGAACCCTTCGATTTCTTAATTCTGCATTCCATTCGCAGAATAAAAATTCGTTTCACTCTTTTTATCTTCTCACTACATTTGAATTATGGAAATAAATATCTGGTTTTGGGTTGGTTTCAATATATTTGTATTATTCATGTTAGCACTTGATCTCTGAGTGTTTCATAAGAAAAGTTCAGAGGTAAGTGTTAAAGAAGCACTTACATGGTCATGAATATGGATATCCCTTGCTATGGTATTCAACGGACTGATTTATAGTTGGTTCGGACAAGAAAAAGCTCTAGAGTTTCTCGCTGGATATGTAATTGAAAAGGCATTATCTGTAGATAATATATTTGTATTTACGATTATATTTGCGTATTTCTCGATCCCAAAAATGTATCAACATAAGATACTCTTTTGGTGAGTACTTTGAGCGATATTTTTTCGTGTAATATTTATATTTGCTGGAGTATCACTTCTGGAGAATTTTCACTGGATTATATATGTTTTTGGTGCAATACTACTCTATACTGCCTGGAAACTAATAACTGGTGGTGAGATGAAGGTTGATCCAGAGAAGAGTCTTGTTATCAAATTCGTATCAAAACTTATTCCTTTTAAAAAAGAAATCCATTGAGATAAATTCTTTATTCGTGAAAAAGCTAAACTATATGGTACTCCATTATTTATGTGTTTGATCTTTATAGAGACAGCTGATCTCGTATTTGCGGTTGATAGTATCCCTGCAATACTTGCCATTACACAAGATAAATTCATAGTCTATACTTCAAATGTGTTTGCAATTATGTGACTCAGATCCCTTTATTTTGCTCTTGCAGGTATTATTGATCGATTCCATTATTTGCCAATAGGCCTTGCTTTTATACTTGCCTTTGTAGGAACTAAGATGCTTATTATAGATTTTTATAAGATTCCGATCCATTATTCTCTTGTGGTAATTATAACTATTTTAGTGATGAGTATTAGTTTTTCATTGTATCGAACACGATGAACGGAAGTATGTAATCTAAAATAATCCATGTTACATATATTTGTACTTATTTTCACTCGTAATATCAGATCTATTTCTGTTTTATTCTTGATCCTTGTATTATCTGCTACAGGTTTTCTTGTTATACGACAGCTTACAGAAAATATCGAAAAATTGGTTGCTGAAAAAACGCAGCCATTTTTTGGTGCTGATATTCGTGTAACGAGTAATTCGTACAGTAATTGAACCATTTATGAGAAAATTTCTCCATATCTATCTGGTGTGATTCATTCTTATGGTGAAAAAACAGAGTTTTCTACGACATTGTTCGATAAAACGAACAAAACCTGACTTATTAAAGTAGTCGCATATAGTGGAATATATCCACAAAAATGACTCCTTACTCTAGATTCACTATCTCCATCAAAATCATCTTCATGATATATCGCAGGAACTCCTGGTATTATTGATCAATTCGCTTCATGAGGTTCGGTGACTCTAGATGGTAGAAATATTGTTTTTACAGATAAGATTATCGAATCGAGTGATCTTGGTTTTTCTCTCGGGCAAGAGAACAATCTAATTATGTTACCGAAATCCCTCTTATCTGGATCAATTCTGATGTCTTCTGGTTCCAGACTTTCGAATTCACTGATGCTCTCCATCCCAGATGAAAAAGAGAGGGGGGATATCTATGAGGTTCTCAAATCCAATACAGATCTGAGTGAATATCGAATTCGCAGTTATACCGAACGATCAGAACAAAATATCGATGCCGTCAATCAGCTGACGAGTTATATACAACTTATACTCGTAGTGGCTGCGATATTCGCGGGTATTATTCTCAGATCAGCTCATGCGAGTTTGTTCGCTGATCTATCCAATACACTACGAATTGTTGAGATTCTTGGATTATCACGACTCAGACAGGCTTATATTTTTATGTTGGTATATACTTGTATCGTTCCGCTATCTTTTATCTTGAGTATAGCTATTTCTTATGGAGTTATTGTATTTATCCAGAGTATTCCATCAGGGAGTGAATTTGTATTCTTGATCTCACCAATTTATTTTTCATTCTATATATTTTTATTGCTTGTTTTTATAGCATTTTCACCGACATGGATACTCAGATCCAATATAGAGATATCCATACCAAAAAATATACAACCGTATCTATCGATCGATGGAATCGTGAGTTTCCTTGGAATATCCTTGATTATTTGGAGTATATTCCAGGATATAAT
>JAIESH010000016.1 GCA_019746175.1 Candidatus Altimarinota bacterium | reverse complement strand
ATGAACAGGGAAGACAGTAGTAGCACTTCTCTCAAGTGTGCATGCGATTCTACTCAGTCGTAAACAAAATACTGAATGAAATGGGATTCAAGTAGCTATTATGGCACCTACTGAGATACTGGCTCGTCAACATTTTTCTGGACAAGAAGATTGGTTAATCAAATGGTGAATTCAATCCGATTTATTGGTTGGATCACTTACTCCTCGATTGAAGGAAGATGCGAGATCTCGACTTGCGAGTGGACAAACGGATATCATATTTGGAACGCATGCTCTGATTCAGGATTCAGTTTCATTTTCAAGACTTGGATTCGTCGTGGTAGATGAACAACATAGATTCTGAGTAGAACAACGTAAAACCTTAGAGGATTATTGTAGTCATTCGGTAATTGTTCCCCATAGACTCAATATGTCAGCAACGCCAATTCCTCGATCGCTCGCATTGACTCTCTATGGAGATCAAGATATCTCAGTACTCGATGAATATCCAGCAGGTCGCAAACCTATTCATACTCGAGTAGTAAAAGAAGAACGCAGAGTGGAGGTCTATCGCTGGGTCGATGAAGAAGTAAAAAGTGGTCGCCAAGTGTATTGGATTTCTCCACTCGTTGAAGAATCAGATACCCTTGATATTGCTTCTGCAACAAATATGCAAGAAGTTCTTTCGGGTATTTTTCCTCATTTATCTATCTGACTGATTCATGGTAAAATGAGTGGAAAAGAAAAAGACAGAATTATGCAGGAATTCTATGAAAATAAAATTCATATCCTCTCGTCTACTTCGGTGGTAGAAGTATGAGTCAATAATCCCAATGCAACGGTTATGTGTATCGAGGCATCAGAACGATTCTGACTTTCGCAGCTACATCAATTTCGCGGTCGTGTAGGTCGTGGCAATGATCAATCATATTGTTATCTTTTTACAACTAAGGAATATAAATCGGATAGACTCAGAGCTATGGAAGAGACGAATGATGGATTTGAACTGGCACAGATTGATCTTGATCTGAGATGACCTGGTGAAGTCTATGGTGTAAGACAATCTTGAGTTCCTGATATGCACTTTGCGGATCTTCGCGATACTGACCTAATTGCTCATATCAGAGAGGATATTGAAGAGTGGATGAAATGAGAAAAAGAGTTGTAATTATAAATTATCACTTATAATGAGTGCAATATAAACTACTCTAAATTATGGGAAGTACTGTTAATATTGCTAGTCATCAATGATATGATGATGCCAAAATACTCGGGCTTCGAATTGTCCGTTTGGGTAATTCTATTAAAAGAGATATTTCAAGAATAGTATCCATCTCTTCTAAGGAATCTTGATCTGATGTACTGATTCAGGTTCAAGAAATAAAAAATCGAATTCTCTCGAAGCTGGAGAGTATTTCCACACTTCGATTATCAAAAAATACTCAGAATCCAGGAGAGGAAGAGAAACAGTGGAATAAAATTTTATTTGCAGCCTTGGCACGCGTTCATAAACATGCAGATAGCCCTCAATTTCGAGATTCTCTACAGTCACTTATGGAAATTAATGAGACTGATTTATCACAAACGGGTGTTGATTTCTTGCTCGCATATATGAAGATAGTAGCCCGTATTCCAGAATCCCGAATTATTTTACCATTTAAACCATCGTAATCATGAGTATGCTGGCTTTTGCAGATTGAGATCACGTAACTGAAATAGATGAAAATAACTTAAACCTACAGGCAATAGCTGGAAAAAGACTCAATGATCTCATGATTCTTATTGCAGAAAGTATTCATCAAAATAAAAAAGAAGAACTTATACGGCATCTGAATGAACTTTCAGAAATAATTAGGATTAAAGTAAATGAAAAAATACTAGCCTATAATGATCGAATAAAATCTATACTTGTAGAATCTCAAAAACTTGATACTCAAGGAAATTGGAATAATGTAGTAGTTATTAATGGATCATTAAGCAATACTAAGGGTGAATTTATAGAGTCTCAAGATTTTCATACTCAGCCGAGTATAGATATGATAATTGATTTACCAATATCTCATGATGCTATAGTTCCTAAACAAATAAAATCAAGCAAAGAAAGAGAATTTATGCTTCTGAAGATTTATGGAATTTCTATTGAAAACATGCTACAAGTATTGAGTGAACGATAAAAACCTATTTATAATAACAATTTTTGATGACTAACCAATTGATTGAGACGTATCTAAAAAAATTAAAAACATCAGGAATCGAGCGTCATATTCCTAATATTTCTGTAGAAAATGCAGAATTTATTAAGGGGATTATTAGAGATAAAAATCCAAAAAGAATGCTCGAAATTGGTACGGCGAATGGATATTCTGGTATTCATTTTTCAAGTATTTTATCCGAATGATCTATTTTGACTACTATCGAATACGCTTGGAATGCCCACATCGAAGCAGTAGAACATTTTAAAGAGTGTAAAATCAAAAACATTATCTCTATTTGGGGTGATGCAAAAATGGTTATTCCAACACTTTCAGATAATTATTTTGATGTTGTATATATTGATGCCATGAAGCGAGAATATCTTGATTATCTCTTGCTCAGTCTTCCAAAAATGACCAAAGATGCCATTATAATAATTGACGATGTTATCAAGTTTCGAGATAAAATGACAAATTTATACGAATTTCTTGACAGAAATGGTATTGAGTATAATATTTGTTCAACAGACCCCGATGATGGCATCATGATTATTAATTTTTCAGATATATGAAAAACGCAATTCTTGCAGGATCGATAGCTGGAGCTCTCATATTAGGTGCTCATTCTAATGCAAATGCAAGTGATCAGCTATCAACTAATCAACTTATTGATCGAGTAACTGCAGCAGAGCAATATCAAGCAAAAGTGAATGAAAATATTAAGTGAATCGTAGATTTGGTTACTCCAAGTGGTATTGAATATAGGAGATTTGGTAATTATGCAACTATACCTAATGGTACCCAAGAATGAGTCAAAATCGGTACAGTGTCACGCTGATTATATATTCCATTGATGCGTAAAAATAGCGAAAAAACTGAATCAGTTTTACATTTTTGAATATGAGAAAGGAGAGATAAGATGCAATGATTTGGGATTTCTTTTGAAAATAAAACAGTTGAGGCTCAATTGATTTTTTCAATTAGACACTAGTAATCTCATTATGAGAATAAATCTCATAATTATACTTGCTTTTATAGAATATTTTTATATATTCTACACGAATTAATATTCACTTTTTAATAAAAAAATTATATGTCTCTACAAGTTTCAACTGATTCTACATTTGCTGATGTTACTAAAACAGGACTTGTTCTTGTTGATTTTTGGGCTGAATGGTGTGGTCCTTGCCAACTTATGCTTCCTCGTCTTACAGAACTTGCAAGTTCTACGGCAGGGAAGGCAGTTATTGCAAAACATGATGTAGATAGTGATCCAACTATTCCAAGTCAATTTCGAATTATGTCTATCCCAACTATGATCCTTTTTAAGGATGGTCAACCAGTTGAAAAATGGGTAGGTGCCCAAGATGTTGCAGTGCTTGATGCAGCTATCGCAAAACATGCCTAAATTATCTTGTCTACGCAAGGCATAGATACTCTTAGAGAAACTCTCTACGTATATCTATGCTTTTTTCTTCTTAAAATTATTTAATATATCTATGCAGTTTGAATACTATTCTATACTCTCTATTTCCCGGGAAGCTACTCCAGAAGAAATAAAAAAAGCCTACCGAAAAAAAGCTATGGAACTCCATCCAGATCGACACGGATGAGATAAACAAAAAGAAGCAGAGTTCAAAAAACTGAATGAAGCATATGGGGTGCTTTCAGATGATCAGAAAAAGGCACACTATGATCGTCATGGAACTATGGATAACCATGGACACTGATGATTTGGTGGGTTCGGAGGAGGATTTCAGGGTGGATTTGATGCTGGGGATCTTGGTGATATATTTTCCTCATTTTTTGGAGGAGGATTTGGCGGACAAACAGGATGAAGATCTCGAAAAAGAGCTGATATATGAGAAGATATTGAGATGAGACTTCGTATTTCTCTTGAAGATTCTATTTTGGGTGGAACTCGGAAAATTGAATTCGAACGCTCTACAACTTGTCATCACTGCAGTGGAAAGGGTGGAAAAACAGAAACCTGTAAATCTTGTAACGGTCATGGACAAGTTCGCGAACGTGTACAAACGGTATTTGGTGTAATGGAACAAGCTAGAGCATGTGGTACTTGTGGTGGAAAATGAGAAAAGATCATCGAAAAATGTACATACTGCCATGCTACTGGAAAAATTAAAGAAAAAATTGAGAAAACAATCGATATACCAAAAGGAATCGAAAATGGTATGACTATAAAACTTCGTGGAGAAGGAAATAAGTGAAATGATGGAAACGGAGATCTCTATATCACATTTACAGTGCCAGAAAATGAAGGTGGACTCGCGCGTGATGGAGCAGATCTACACTATAGTGTACGTATTTCTCCAGCCGAGGCAGTTCTCTGAAGTGAGAGAACGTTAGATCTTCCTATCCTTGGAAAACGTTCTATTGATATAAAAGCAGGAACACAACATGGACTCGTTATCGCATTTCGCGATGAAGGAATGGAGCGTCTGGATAGAAAATGATGAAAGGGAAGTCTGATGATCCATATTGAAGTTGATATTCCAAGTAAACTTTCGAGTGATCAGAAAAAACTCTATGAAGCATTGTTACAATCGGAATGAGGAAAAATGAAAAAAGGATGGATGGAAGAGTTCTTTGGTTCGTAAAAAATAGGGAAAGCAAAATTTTGTTTTCCCTATTTTTCATATATACTAGCAAAAAATCTTATGGCACAAATAGCAATTCGTGAATATGACGCCAAGCGCATGTTCGCTTCATTCCAGAAAACTGTATACGGTGGTCATTTGATCGAATCAGAAATTGATTTAGATATTTTTGATAAACTTGAATTAGATTCAACTAAAAATTGGGTTATCAAACCAGATCAACTCTTCGGGAAACGTGGTAAATATGGTCTTCTTGGAGTCAAACTTGATAATGCAAATATCCGCAAATGGTGGTGAGATCATTACCAGAAAAAGGTTAGTATAGGAAAACAAATTGGTGAGCTGGATACTTTTTTGATTGAACCATTTGTAACTCATGATATTGAAT
>JAIESH010000091.1 GCA_019746175.1 Candidatus Altimarinota bacterium | reverse complement strand
GAAGGAGATATTCCTGGGCAAAGCGCCATGGATTGTGGAAATTACCTAGATATGAACTTACCAATGGCTAAATATATTTCTAAAAAATATCTTACTGAGGTTCTTCAAAACATTAAAGAAGAAAATCTTGTTTATCCTCAATAGCATTTATATAACCAGATGATTCTGGTTATTTTTTAATTTTAAAGAATCATGAATCTCTCCCAATACATACGCGATGTTGAAAATTTTCCAATTGAATGAATTACATTCAAAGACATTACTCCTCTTTTGCAGAATCCTGAGGCATTTGAATACACAATTGATCAGATTGCTGAAAAAATCAAAGATGTTGATATCATTATTGGCCTAGACGCAAGAGGATTTTTATTTGCCTGAGCCTTAGCCAATAAACTTCATAAGCCACTTAATATTGTTAGAAAAGCCTGAAAATTGCCGTATAAAACTATATCAATAGACTACGAGCTTGAATATGGAAAAAATACATTTGAGCTTAATATTGATGCATTACAACCCTGACAAACCGTAGCAATAATAGATGATCTACTAGCAACTGGATGAACTGCCAAGGCTGCCTGTGATCTTGTTGAGAAATTATGAGGTAAAGTGCATTCTGTTAATTTTGTTATAGAATTATGATTCTTAAACTGAGCAGAAGTATTAAAAAATTACCCAATATACTCGATTTGTAAATATTAAAATCCCCAATATTTGGGGATTTTTTCTTGGTAAATAAACAGTATTTCATACAATACTTACATAAAATCTCAAACCATGATACCATTTCAAAATATCCTTGCATCCCTCAATTCACATCAACTTGAAGCTGTTGAAACCATCTATTGACCAGTTCTTGTGATAGCATGACCTGGTAGCGGAAAAACCCAACTCCTTGCTGCTCGTATAGCCAATATCCTCAAATCCACGGATTATCTTCCATCCAATATTCTCTGTCTGACTTTTACGGAAAATGCAGCTAAGAATATGCGCGATCGTCTTGCCTCCATGATTGGACAAGATGCATATAAAGTAGCAATCCATACATTTCACAGTTTTGGAAGTGAAGTGATTGGTAGATTTCGTTACCTGAGTCGAGAATTCAATGAGGCAAAACCAGTAGATAATATCGAATCTTATCGAATTCTCGATGAAATACTCGAAGAACTTCCCTGGGACAGCCCATATAAACCTGGTTTTCGTGCTAGCGATACCATCAAAGAAGTACTCGGGAATATAGGAAATCTCAAAAAATGAGGCATTACACCAGAATATTATGAATCTATTCTTATATTCAATAGGACAGCAATAGAAGAAATCAATCCTCTTATTGAAGAATATTGGTGACAGATTGATCCGCTCGGTCAAAAAAAAGAAGACAAAGAGAAAAAGATTGAATTATTCAAAATATTTACAGAAAAGGTTCAACAATTGTACAATAATGAGAAAAATATTGGAAATTATGAACGATTCGAAACAGTACTCAGAAGAAGCCTAGATGAAGCTTGGGAAAATTATGAATGAGATACGAGTACTAAGTTCATGAATAGCTGGAGAGATACTTGGACACAAAAAAATTATAAAAATATTCGTGAACTCAAAGAAACAAGTAAATTCGAAAAACAATTCGCCTTAGCTGGTATTTTTAAGAAATATCAAACCATCCTCAAGGAAAAATGACTCATAGATTTCTCTGATATGATTCTGGAGGCTATTACTCTCATTGAAACCAATGAAGTAGTGAGACTGAGTCTTGCTGAAACATATCAATTTATCATGATTGATGAGTTTCAAGATACCAATGAGGCACAGATGAGACTCATTAATAATATATTGTCAGTCAATACAGAGAATCCCAATATTTTTGCTGTTGGTGATGATGATCAATCTATATACAAATTCCAATGAGCCAATACGAAGAATATAAGAGACTTCCATGACCTCTATAATGATACAAAACTCATTATCTTAGAAAAGAACTACCGCTCAAAAGAAGAGATTATTACCAATTCTCGTACAGTTATCAAATCAGAAATGAACGATATTTGAAATATATTCGAATGAGCTGTGAAAAAATTTGAAGCAGTCCGAGAAGATGGAGGACTCGTTCGAAAACATATTTTTGTAAATGAGCTCGAAGAAATATCATGGATAGTTGATGATATCAAATCCAAAATTGATGCATGAGAAAATCCGAGTGACATAGCTATAATTACCAAGAAAAATAAAACTCTTGAGCTTATCGGAAAATGATTATTCGAGAGATGAATTGGAGCAAATCTCTCGAAAGATGAATCATTATTCGAAAATGAGATAATCATTCTCGTTATACAAATACTCAAATTTCTTGATTCACTCGATGGCACATATAGAGATGAAAATGCTGAACTATTTGTAAAAATTCTCTCTCATCCATGTTTTCAGATCAATCGTCTGACTCTCTGGAATGTGGCAAAAACCATCTATCATTCTCGGAAAGACACTACAAGATCGTGGATAGAGACACTTTCAGCCCATGAGGATGTATATATAAAAAATACAGCAAATTTTCTCAAAGAACTTTCTGGGAGGGCCCGAGTAGAAAGACTTGAAGATATCATCGATTACATCACAGGAGCAAACGGACTCTCAATTCCTGATGACTATGATGACGATGGTCAGACTAATCCGTTTCAGATTAATCTATTCTGATCTGAGAAATCTGATTATATTTCACCCCTCTATACATACTTTTTCAATCAGATATCAAACCAAAATTGATCAAATATAATATATACTAGACATCTTGCGAATGTCAGAGTGTTTGTAGAACACGTACGTAGTTATAAAACTGGGAAGAATTTTCTCACACTCAGTGACGCCATGAAACTCATTGAGTTAATCGAAAAATATGATCTTACTCGAGACATCATAACTCCACATATCATCGGCAATGAACAAAAAGATGTAAACCTTATTACTGTATACAAAGCAAAATGACTCGAATGGAAACATGTCTATGTTCCTTGCGTTCATACACGCGAATATAAATCTGGAAAGATATCAGGTTCAAATCTTCCCAAGAATCTTCCCCTTGAAGCTGATAGAGACAACGATGATGATATAGAACGACTCATTTATACAGCTTTTACTCGTGCAAAAGATACACTTACCATAAGTTATTCGAGAGAAAATATCAGCGAAAAATCCCTTGAACCACTCTCATGTATTGAAATAGAAAATAATGAATGGGAGGAGATAACAACTGTACCTCTCACGAGTCTTACAAAAACTCTAGAAGTTGAAAAACAAGAACTCTTTGCACTTCCCTATATCTGAGAAGAAAAAGATTTCCTCAAAGATAGAATTGATAAAATATTTGTGATGAACGCAACAGCGCTTCAGAATTTTCTCAATATTGTTGATGCGGGTCCAGAGAAATTTGTAGCTAATTCCCTTCTTAGATTTCCTCAGGCAAAAAATATTGCCGCTTCTTACGGCTCAGCTATTCATAAAGCGCTAGAGGATTTTCTTACAGACTACATGAATAAAAAATCTTATAAAAAAGATATTTTATTTGAATCATTTGAAGTATACCTCAAGGAAGAATGATTTGATTCAAAAACCCTAGAAACTTATCTCGCAAGAGGAAAAGAAAATCTTGAGTCCATCTATACTGAACTCACATGACAAACTTATGGAGAATTATTCCTAGAATATGACTTCCGAGCGGCTCACGGATGAACATATCTTCCTAGTGGAACTACAGAAGCAATTCAAATTACTGGAAAAATAGACCGAATAGAAAAGCTTGCAGATGATTCACTCATTATTACAGATTATAAAACTGGAAGTGGCTTTGATACATTTGATGGAAAATGAGCAGAATTTGAAAAAATAAAACAATGGAAATATAGACTTCAACTCGCTTTTTATGCAATATTATTTGAACTCTCTCCAAGATGGAGGATGTATCAATCCAAAAAATATGAACTATTCTTTGTAGAGAAAAATCGTGACGAGGACAGATTTCATCGTGTTGTAGAATATATCCAAACAGGAGAAATTGAGCGAGCAAAATCACTTATCATTGCGGTCAGCAAGTGTATATCTAATATGAACTTCCCAGATATAAATAAATACCCGAAAACTATCGATGGAATTAGACAATTCGAAGATGATCTGATTGCCTGAAATATTTAAAAAAATACCTGATTATTCAGGTATTTTTTAATTAAATGATTATTTTCTCCAATTTCTAAATATAGCCCACCAGACAATTCCCCAAATAGCACCAAAGAGATGTCCAACAAGAGAGATTCCAGGAACAAGTCCAATTCAAATATTGATGACCAGCATAATCAGAATCTGAGAAGCCATTGGATGGCGAGTACTGTAGAGATCAATCCAAAGATATGAGAGAAGTGCCATACAAAACCCAGAGATTCCAATCGTATTTGATCCTGAAGCAAATACGAGTAATGCAGCAGCTACAAAGATAGTAGTAGTTATGAAAAAATACCAATAGCGATTTTGTGTCATGCGTGCCTCAAGTTCAACTCAAGCAGTATACAAGAAATAACTATTCATCAGGAGATGTAATATATTGCCATGAAGAAACTGAAATAATACTACTTGTACCAAAAAAGATGGATAATCTCCTATAGTCAAAAACCAATTATTGAGCCCATATAATCTGATAAATTGCGGAAACATAAATCCAATTCCTGCTACAATAATACAAAGCAAAATGAGCAGATGAGATGCTGATCGCTGAGGAGAAAACAAAAACATAAAAAAAATCCTAAGAGTAAAGTTACTCTTAGGATTGTATAAAATATTTTCTAGAAGGCAATTATTTTCGAAGATCGAGTTTAGCAATAAGATCAACATAACGTGCTTCATCTTTACGCTTGAGGTAATCAAGAAGTTTACGACGTTTTGCTACCATCATTACGATACCGCGACGTGAGTGATTATCTTGTTTGTGAATTTCAAGGTGATTCTTGAGAGATTCGATACGTGAAGTAAGGATAGCAACTTGTACTTCTGGTGAACCAGTGTCACCTTTTTTAGTAGCAAATTGTTCCATGAGCGCCTTCTTTTCTGA
>JAIESH010000131.1 GCA_019746175.1 Candidatus Altimarinota bacterium | reverse complement strand
TTCGGAGCATTCGTAGATATTGGACTCAAAAGCGATGGACTCGTACATGTTTCACAGATGGCAGATAGATTTGTTGCTAATCCCAATGATATTGTGAGTGTAGGGGATCACATCAAAGTGAAGGTTACATCTATAGATCTCAAAACAGGAAAGATACAGTTGAGTATGAAAAATATATAACCTTCAATTCCCATATTTGGATATATACAAATATGGGATTTTTTCTATATATCCACGTGAAACATTCTCATTCTTGTACACATGCTTTATTCAAAAATAAATAAACACTACCTTATATGCCCGAAATATTCATCAAATAAAACTATATTATACAATATTCACAAAAAATTCTTTTCGCTTGCCAATCTTATCATTTTGGGTGGTTTCAGTGTATTTTTACTATTTTTTGGTAATAATATATAAAAAAATACACAGTATACGAAAAAGTATTACAAGATTCTTACACTTTGCATTTTTTTGAAAATAATCTCTTGACAATTTTTTCATCTTTGACAAGGTAATGTACTCTCAATATCATTATAGCACTTCTGAAATCGGTTCAGTGAGTCAGGAAAAATAGTCCTGTTAATAGTTGGGCAAATAGAAAGGCTTCAAATGAAAGTCCGTTTCAAACACACAGCTCTCGCGACTGTCTTCGCGGGGATCAGTTCAGTTAGTATGCACAGAGTGTTCCGTGGAACTGGAGTCAAAACCACAATGCATCTACGAGTAATATCAAGATGTATAAAAATTTGACTGACAATACCTATGTTCAGGTGGTTGATATGGTTGGGGGCGCTAAAATCGCTCTCAAACAAGTTAAAGTTGAAACCAAAGGTGGATTTAATTTCTACAAAGTTGATAGCATTACCAATTGGTATGCTGTTTCTGGAAATCCTCAATTTATCGTCAATGGTGATTTCTTTAATCAAAAGATCAATCCTACCACCATCTCATTTGCTATCCGCTCCAATAGTCAATTGGTAGAACCTGGTGGAGATGCTAATGGCAACAAGCGTCAGATCGAGTTCTTCACGGGACGAGGTGCTGCGGTACTCCCAGCAAGTGCTTGGCGTATGGCGAATACCACGGCACAAAATGCCTTGGGTGGTCATGCTCCATCAGATACTCCAACTCCCAATGCTCCACGAGGACGAACCAGTATCTGTACAGTATCTCTTGGTACACCTGAAAATCCATCTCGGTTCTTCTTGGTATTTTTGCATATCAAAGCTACCAAAGATCAAGTTGCTGGAGATATGGCTGCCTGGAATTGTGCCTACGGAAGTGAGATTATCATGGATGGTAGTGCCTCTTCGCAGATGGTATATCGGGAAGCAGGAATACCTCGTCAACTCTATGGCGTTGCTGATGGCGATATAATCAGAAGACCAGTTCCGCAGATCATCGCTATCTATAACAACTGATTCTGATCTTTTTCATAGAGGACTCTCGGGTCCTCTATTTCTTAAAAAATTACTAAACATCTATATGAAACATAAATTTATCTTACCTATCATTCTTCTGTTCATTATAGTATTATCTCTCTGATATTTTCTTTATTCTTTTTTTTATCATCATGAGACTATTGCGGAGATTAGTTCTATGAATACTAGCATTTCCACAGGTGCTACGGATAGTATTACTCTAGAAAATATAGAGATTATCTCCCAAGTATACACAGGTATACTCTATAATCCAATTTGGCAGAGTCGTACTTTTAGCGGGGTTTACTATGAATTTGGTGTTGGAAATCCTAAAGAACTTAACACATCAGAAAGAGAACTTTTACTAGCTCTTTGGAATTGTGGTATGCATCTACCAACACAATCAGAGTGTGAAGAAAAAATACTCGGAACTACATCGCGGTATCATTATCCATCAGGAGAGCCACATATTCCGATGGTTACTCCTCAGATTGAAAATCTCGTGGCTTCATTTTTTGCAAATCCCATTCTTCTCGAGTCCAGTCAATCTTGTGCCAAGTATTTTTGGGAAAATGATAGAGATGGAAAAGAATATTATCCCAAGGAAGATATGGGGGAACCATCAGGATGGTGGAATCCTTATATGATAGATATCAATGAATTCATGAAGATCAATCCACTTTCTGGTCGGAAAGAAATTGAACTTGAGGTTCTATGGACATTCAATACTCAGATTCAATTTGCTCCTCTTAAACCAGATCAAAGATCTCATTATCCCAATATGAAACTGATAGAGTGTCTTGATAAAAATCATTTACTCAAGCCACTTCAGAAGCATGTGGGGGAGCATTATGAAAAGATGAATAATATTATATACGATGGGAAATTATAATTTGTGATGTTTGTAAATCAGGCGATTCCATTTTTTTTAAATATTCAAACTATGAAAAAATATCTTATTCCAGTATTTTTATCTTTCGCATGATTATGTATTGGTAGTCTTATTACGTATTTTTTGATTTCTTCAAACGATAAAAATATAGTCGAAACGACTGAAAATATTCAGATTCTACGTGATCCACTATTCGATCAATGAACTTACCTTGATTATGATCTTGCAAATATTGAACTCATGCAGACTACTCCATATATTATAGAGCCAAATATGAGTGATGGCAGAAAGCATGTAACTATTCATTTTCCAACATTTTTTCATCAAAGTTCATTACAGAAAAAAGAATTTATCAAAAAATTAGAAAGTTTGTGAACTTACCAATTATATCTCAATTTTTCAAGTAGAGAACCTATTGATATATATAGATTCAATTCGCTTTTTTGGGATCTTCATAATTTTAATGAGCTTAGCATAATGTTTTATGCATATCCTCAGAATTATTATGAATTATTTAATATTATTAAATGGGATAATTCAGCAGATATTGATCTTTCACTTTGGCTATTTTGACCAGCTTATCCTTATGGATTTTATGTTGATGCATTTATTATTCATGCAAAAGAAATGGTATTAAGAAATAATAAAGAAGTTCCTATAAAATCACTTAGACTTTATGTAACTGGCTTAGAGTGATTCAGTTCATCACTCTTTAATGATTGAGAAAATGCTTTAAAAACTTTTCCCACAAAATCGTTATGGACAACTGGAATTACTACTTCGGTCCGTAACTGGGAATCAGAAATAAAAAAATAGTAAAAGTATTATTTTTTACTATTGAATTACAGAAATGCTAGTTAGCTATATAACATTTTACAATATTAAAATATACATTGTAATTATATTTTAATATTTAAACAAAAACTTGCTTTTTTATAATTTTTGGTATAATCCACGCGAATTCGAGCCAGTTTTGGCTCATTTTTCTATTTTTTCTATTTTTTCTCTCATGAAGTATATAAATGTGGCGATTATTGCCCACGTAGATCACGGTAAAACTACCCTTGTAGATGCTCTCCTTAAACAAACAAACACATTCCGCGAGAATGAAGATGTTGGTACAACCATCATGGATTCTAACGATCAAGAAAAGGAACGTGGAATTACGATTTACTCAAAAAATACAGCCGTACAATACGGTGACTATAAGATTAATATCGTAGATACTCCAGGTCATGCGGACTTCGGTTCTGAAGTAGAACGCGTACTTCGTATGGTTGATTCAGTATGTCTCGTAGTAGATGCATACGAAGGTCCAATGCCTCAAACTAAGTTCGTTCTTAAAAAAGCTCTTCAACTCGGTCTTAAGCCAATTATCGTTATCAACAAGATTGATAAACCTACCGCTCAACCAGAGGTAGTAGTAGATATGTTATTTGATCTCTTTATCCAACTTGGAGCAACAGACGAACAACTTGATATTACTGACGGTCGTATCGTATATGCGATCGCTCGTGACGGTATTGCAAAACGCAATATGACAGATGAGGCAACGGATATTTCTGCACTTTTTGATACTATTATCGAACAAGTTGCAGTAGCTCCAAATGATGAAACAAAACCACTTCGTATGCAGATTGCTAATCTTGCTTATGATAGTTATGTAGGTCGTATGGGTATCGGTCGTGTAGTTGATGGTCAAGCAAAAGTTGGACAACAAGTTACTGTAGTTGCCAATGATGGAACTCGCCGTACTGGTAAGATTTCTAAGGTTCTTACTTCTCTCGGTCTTAAGAAGATGGAAGTAGAAGCTGGAGTAGCTGGTGATATTATCACGATTGCAGGTATTCCTGATATCTATGTAGGAGAAACAGTATGTGGAGAACCAGATGGAATTGCAATGCCTCCTATTACCGTTGATGCACCAACACTTACTATGGAATTCATGGTAAATGATTCTCCATTCGCCGGTAAAGAAGGAAAATTTGTAACTTCTCGTCAGATCCGTGATCGTCTTGAAAAAGAAATGGAAATGAACGTAGGTCTTCAAATTGATTTTGATGGTTCTGATGGAAACTCTTACCGTGTTTCTGGACGTGGAGAACTCCACCTTTCAGTACTCGTTGAGACAATGCGTCGTGAAGGATTCGAACTCCAAGTTGGAGCTCCTCAAGTAATCTATCACATGGTAGATGGTAAGAAGAACGAACCAATTGAGTCAGTAGTTATGTGGGTACCAGAAGAAAGTTCTGGAACAGTATTTGAAATGCTTGGAAAACGAAAGGGAATCTGTAAGAATATGAACACTGAAAACGGTGTTACAAGTATGGAATTTGATGTTCCAACTCGTGGACTTCTTGGTTTCCGTTCTAGATTCATTATCGAAACAAAGGGTGAAGGTATCATCTACTCTTCATTCGATCATTATGAAGAATACAAGGGTGCAATCGAAAAACGATCTGTTGGATCTATGATTGCTGGATGTGGTGGACAGACTATGGCGTTCTCACTCTTCAATCTTCAAGATCGAGGGCCTATCCTCGTTGAACCAGCTGTTGAGATCTACGAAGGTATGATTATCGGTGAACATCTCAAGGGTTCTGATCTCGTAGTTAATCCTACGAAGAACAAGCAACTTAC
>JAIESH010000084.1 GCA_019746175.1 Candidatus Altimarinota bacterium | reverse complement strand
CATTTCATATGATCATCTTGAGTAGTGTTGTTTTTCCTGCACCATTTTTCATATGAGTGCAATTTTATCATTTTTATTGATCTGGAATTCTACATCTTGAAATAATTCTGTCTGATCGATATTTTTTATGAGATTTGTTATCTTAACGAGACTTGATGCTATTTCTACCTTTCCATTAAAAAGATACTCAGGAATTGTCTCTATAGAATATACTTTATTTGATACTTTCTCGATTTTTTTGGCATCGAGCTCAAATTCTTTTTCTATATATTTTATTGTTCTCTTGATTTTTGTCTCTTCTTTTATTTTTTCTACTATACTATCATAATAATCTCTACATACTTCCTCTACTTCTTCGTAGGTAAAATCTTGATGTACTTGTATTACTCGGTAAATAATCTCATCAAACATGGTTTTTCGGTCAGGATATATAACTATTCGTAGTGTAGCTACCACTAGCTATTAGTCAAGATTCTTATATGAGTTTTTTATGATAAATAAAAAATCCTGGATAATATCCAAGATTTTTTAGATTCTAGTATGGCTCCCCAAATTGGATTCGAACCAATGACCTACCGGTTAACAGCCGGTTGCTCTACCGCTGAGCTATTGGGGAAAATTTCATAGAACGAGCGTATATTATGAAAGTTCATCAAAATGTCAAAATTTTTTCTTGAAAAAAGTATATATTTCTCTACAATCCTCTTATCTATCATATTATTTCGCTATACTTTATGTCCAAAAAATTCTATATTACTACTCCTATATACTATTCTAATGATGTTCCACATGTGTGACACGCCTATTCTTCTTTTATTGCAGACACACTCGCATCATATAAAAAACTCGAGTGATATGACGTAAAATTCACGACTGGTGTAGATGAGAATTCTCAGAAGGTTGTTGAAAAGGCTGAGGAAAAGAATATGCCTATCATGGAATATACTGACTTTATGGCAGCGAAACATAGGGAAGTGTGGGATAAGAGTTCTGTAGCTTATACTGATTTTGTTCGTACTACGGATAAGAAACATCATGATTTTGTACAAAAAGTATTACAAAAGTCTTTTGATAATGGTGATATCTATGAGGGTGTATATAATGGACTCTATTGTGTTGGTTGTGAATGATTCAAAAAAGAATCTGATCTTATTAATGGAAAGTGTCCAGATCATCCAAATAAAGAGATACAACATCTTTCCGAAAAGAATTACTTCTTCAAATTATCTAAATATCAAGATCGTCTCCTGGATTTTTACTCAAAAAATCCTGATTTTGTGAAACCAAGATCCAAATTCAATGAAATCATCGAATTTGTAAAAGGATGACTTGAAGACTTTTCTGTTTCACGCGAGACCAATAAATTTGGTATTCCATTACCATTTGATAATTCTCAGGTTACTTATGTATGGTATGATGCACTTTTTAACTATATGACATATTGTCAGGAGGATGCAGAAAAATGGTGGCCAGCCGATATCCATGTTATTGGAAAAGATATCATTCGATTTCATGGTATATTTTGGCCAGCAATGCTCTGGAGTGCTGGATATGACGCACCTCATCAATTGCTCGTTACAGGATACCTGACTCTTGATGGACAAAAAATATCGAAGTCACTTGGAAATTGAATTAATCCTGCAGAATACATAGAGGAGTATTCCAGGGATATGCTTATTTTATATCTCTTTACAACATTTCCTATTTGAGAAGATTGAGATTTTTCACAGGAGCAGGCCACTCTCATGTTCAATGCGAAGCTCTCCAATAATCTCGGAAATCTTCTCAATCGAGCTATTGCCCTTGCTCTCAAAATCGATGGATCTATTAACTGAATCTCTTCGGATATTGGATCTGATAAAATCACAAAATATAGTGAATATATGTCAGATAGTGATCTGAAAAATGCTTTGGAAATTGTTTTTGAATATGCTAGTGAGATCAATAAATATGTAGATGAAAATGCTCCATGGAAAATGGATATAAATCTTCCTGAAGAGAAAGAAAAACTGGAAAACATACTTTTCATACTTCTTTCAAATCTCAGGAAAATAGCTATCATGTTGATTCCATTTTTCCCAGTTAAGATGCATGAGCTCCTCAATCGAGTATGAGTCCCATATGATAGTATTATAACTCTTGGTGAAAATCTTTCCCTCAATCCAGATAAATTTTTTATAGCTGAAAAAGGTGAACCTCTTTATATGCGTATCAGTAAATAGTTAACATTACATAAGTAATAAATATCATGTCTTCTCCATATCGTATTCCGAGTAATGCTGAATTAATGTTTTCTTGAATAAGATCTCAGATTTTTCAATGGGATCAAGATATGTATGATGGATCTGTTAGAAGATTTGAAACTATTAGATTTCTTGATGCCGCTTTTGTATTACCGATATTGCCCAATTGAGATATACTACTCACTCGACAAGAACAACCATGAAGGACTCAATTTATATCTCTTCCTGGCGGGTCATTTGATTTTCCAGAAGAAGATCCTAGGATCTGTGCCATGAGAGAACTTAGGGAAGAAACTGGATATAAAACAGATTCATTGGTTGATTGGATGGAGTTTCATTGAACGAGCAATGTTTTTACAGAGGTTCATTATTATATAGCAAGAGATTGTGTACTTGTTTGAGATATGATGCCAGACGGTGGAGAAAAAATTGAGTTATTCACTGTTTCTTTCGATGAATTGATCGAGTTATCTTCTGATAGACGATTTCATCATCATTGGAATCTCCTTCCTATATTTTATGAGGCAAGACTTGATCCTGTAAAAAAAGAAAGCCTTAAAAAAATCCTCTACGAAATGTAGAGGATTTTTTTTAAAATTCTATAATATGCCATCCATCTTTATCTTTTGCTGACATGATAATTTTATTATCATAACCGAAACTTACATCCAATCATACATCGAGAAAAGTTGATTCTATCCATCTTCATTTAGTATATAAGCGATATCCATCAGTCATTTTTCTAATGAATAAATAGTAATTTGGATTTGTGATATCGTAAAATGCATAATCTTGTGAAATATCATCAGGATTAGGATATCATGTATTTGATATAACGGGTGATGCATTTCTATATATTCACCATGATCCATTTCTGAGTGCTGCATATAATATGCTTGCATCATCAGCACTTAGGCGAGGGTTCATATATGCATCTATTCAGCATAGATTTCATCTATATCTCGTATATACGCAATATTTTTGCTCTCAGAGTGGTCTTCAGAAATAAACAAATCAATTACTTTCTTGATCGAGAAATATTTCTCGTATCTCATCAAATTTTCTATCAAGAACAATTCAATTATAAACAATTCGAATTGATCCATCCTGATTTATTTTGTAGATACTATTATTTCCATTCATCTGAAGAGATCCGCTAATGTATTCTTTTGATATTTTTTCTATTTCAATTCCATTTTTCACTATAGATAGGGAATTGTCAGTGTTATGAGTTGTATACATTATAGATGATCCATCTTTTGATATACTGATATCATCTATTGTTCATGTTGATGAAAAAAGAGATATTCCATTTTTATAGAGTGTACTACCAGATGCATTTGTATTAGTCCATATATAGGTTTTACCGTCTGGGGTATCCTCTATTTTTCTTATCTCATTTTTTGTGCCACTATATGATATGATTCATTGTTTTGTTATTGACTGAATTGTTCATCATGTATAAATGAACAGTGAAGTGTTAGGATTGGAATAGCCAAGAGACTCTCATATAAGTGCCCCGCTATTATCATATACTCACCCCTGTGAATCAATTACATACTTATTTATACCTATACTAGTATATGTATTTATTGATTTTTCATATTTTGATCAAATAGGCTCTAATGTCGTAATATTATTGAATTTTGATAAAAAGCTAAGTGCGTCAGTTTTTCTATCGAATTGCAATTGGTGGATTGATGGAAATACAGGAGATCTAGTGACTCAGGATTGAGTAGTATTTTTTCATATTCCAAATGTGATATCGAGTATATAACTATATGATCTGTCTGTTATTCATGGAATATATGAAATATATATAATAATGCTCGTTAATACAAGGATTGTGATTGATCCTATCCATCACATGAGATGATCTGATATTGATATTTTTCATTTTGTATCCATTCTTGAGTATACACTACTGATCATCATAATGACTCCAATAATCAGAAAGAACCATCACCAGGATATTCCTGTTGTGAGTATTCCTTTGCTAGTTCGTACTTCATCGTTCCATGTCATGAGAAAAAGATACCCAACTGATGCAATTATCAAAAAAGAGAAAAATCTTGTAATTATGTATGATCTGAGTGTCAATAGAAAGCAAATCACAGAAAGACTGAACAATATTATATATGTTGGTATCTGTAAATCTGTCAAAGGAAAAGGGTATGAACCACTTGAATTGGTTACTACGGGTGCAATCATTCCAGTGAAAATACTCATTATACCAAGCATGCCGAGATGAATTCGAGAAAAAGTCATAGGTTTGTATATTACCTTATAAAGATATTATACATATTTTTTTTATAATGCAAGTATCAAAAAAATCCCTTCCATGAAGGGATTTTAAGGCTTCTATAAATTATTCAATTATCATAAGAGAGTGATCCTCTTGGACCATCAGTGCTCTCTTTGTTTTACTTTGTTTAGCGAGAGAGCGATCCTCGGCTCTATAGAGCATTATTTTTTTAGGATCTATTCAAAATGAAGCTAGTGCTCTCGAACGAGAGTGATATGATGCAAGGGCATG
>JAIESH010000145.1 GCA_019746175.1 Candidatus Altimarinota bacterium | reverse complement strand
ATGTTCGTCGGAGTGGGTGCAGCTCGTGTTCGTGACCTTTTCAAAGAAGCTCGTGAACATGCTCCATCAATTATATTTATTGATGAGATCGATGCTATCGGTAAAAAACGATCTCCTGGTATCGGTGGTGGACATGATGAAAGAGAACAAACCCTCAATCAGATTCTTACAGAAATGGATGGATTTGATAATGAGACCAATGTTATCATCATGGCAGCAACGAATCGTGCTGATGTTCTTGATAGTGCGCTCCTTCGTCCAGGTCGATTTGATCGCAAGGTAACTATCAATCTTCCTACTCTCGAAGATCGTAAAAAAATACTCGAAGTTCATTCAAAGAATAAACCATTTGCTGATGACGTGAGATGGGATCGTATTGCTGGAATTACAATTGGATTCTCTGGTGCAGAACTAGGTAACCTTCTCAATGAGGCAGCTATCCTCGCAGGCAAGAAAAACGCAAAGAGTATTACTCAAGAGATGATTCAGAAATCTATCGAAAAAGTAGTAATGGGTAATGAGAAAAAATCACTCCGAATGACTGATCATGAAAAACGTCTTACAGCTATTCATGAAGTAGGTCATGCGATCGTTGGAAAGATGCTTCCTCATACTGATGCAGTACATAAGATATCAATTCTCCCTCGTGGTGGTGCTGGATGAGTTACTTGGTTCCTTCCTGAAAAAGATCGCACCTATACATCAAAGGCAAAATACCTTGATGAACTCGCGACTCTCTACGGTGGACGTGTTGCTGAGGAGATATTCTTCGGGGCTAATTATATAACAACTGGTGCTTCATCCGATATTGAACGTGCTACAGAGATTGCTCGTGCTATGGTAATGAGATTCGGATTTGATGCTGATCTCGGTGCTGAGAACTATGCTCCAGATAATGTAGAAGGGCAACGCAAAGATATGTCTAACGATACTCGTAAGATGATCGATCTCAAGGTTCGTCTCCTTCTCCAGGAAGCATATGCTCAGGCTGCTAAGATTATTAACAAAAATCGTGATCTCCACGAGAAAATTGCTGAAGCCCTCTTGGTACAAGAAGAGATGACTAAGGAAGAATTCGATGAATTTTTTGCAGGAATCTCAGTTCCAGAAAAAATCAATATGTAATAAAAATCCCTCCAAATTTGGAGGGATTTTTATTTATTTTTTAGAAATTAAATCATTAAGCGAATTAATGTTATTTTTCTTTAAATAAGTTCATAAATGCATATTTCAGTTTACATGAAGATTAATTTCATATTTTTCTTCAATTGTTTTTATATGCGTATCTGATCTTTTTTGACGAAGTTCTCAATTTTGATTACGAGATCTTTGTCATCTCATTCATGGTGCATCTTTCATATTTTTTAAATTTTTAATTTAATTCATTAAAAAGGGAATTAAAGCCTTTCATAAATACAATACCCACTAATTTAGTTGAATATTAAAAACATAGTAATGAAAAAATATTATAGTATTTATGAATATTAATATTTTTTCTTTTTTACAAATAACAGGTTTTTCATATAATTCCGATTACTTACGTCGGGGTTGTATGAGAAATCTAGAACCCTTTTGAGGAAAGATGTTCTATTATTTGTTTAATGAACATCTTTTTTCTTTGAGAAATAGCATAATTGCGAGTTTTAATAAATTATGAGAATAGATCTCATATAAAAAATGATAACTAGTTTTTATTTTTGCGCAAATCTTTTTTTATTTTCATATTATGTCCATCTGGCTCATGAAATCCGAACCCACAGAATACTCAATAGATCATCTAGAGAAAGATGGTTCATCGAGTTGGTTTGGTGTGCGTAACTATCTCGCTCGCAACTATATGCGAGATCTTATGAAAATAGGTGATATAGTTTTATTTTATCATTCGAATTGCAAGGTTCCAGGAATTGCTGGATTTGCTGAGGTAGTATCACTCCCACATCCAGATATGACACAATTTGTCCCTGGAGACAAACACCATGATCCCAAATCAACACACGAGAAGACAATCTGGCATTGTGTCGATGTTGGGTTTGTAAGTAAACTTGATAGAGTTATTTCTCTTGTAGAGCTTCGCAATATTCCCTCACTTTCCACTATGAAAATTCTTCAAAAGGGAAATAGACTCTCAATAACTCCTGTTACAGAGGCAGAATATGATGTTATTCTGAGTATAATTGAGAGATAAGTATCTTAGCAGGAATTTTAGGGTGGCAATAAAAATTATTTTTTCCAGCTTGAATCTGAGCATTGACAGCGATATATGGGTTACCATCTTTGGTGATCCATTTTTTATGTATTGGTCTCACAGAGAGCTCTAGTCAATATTGTTGTCTAAAATAATCCTGGACATATTTTCTAGTATCTCGATCTTCACTGGCATCCAATATAAACGGCCAATATTCATTTTTCTCGGAAGAAAAATAGGCTTTGTGATCCCTGTGTAGTATTACAACTACACGAGCATCTGGAATAGGGAAATACGCAGATATTTTTTTCTCTATGATTTCCGTTTCTCATCCTGAAATATAGAATTCACTATCCTTAAAAATATATGTTTCTCTATCCAGTAAACTTGAATTCTTGGGTTCCATGAGTCGAGCCCAATCCATGAGTCAATTATTGATATTTCTAATTTGAGATTTTTCAGATACAAAATTTTTAAAATCTTCTTCAATTTCATTTTTTTCTCATTCTGTGAGTTTGATTTGCTTATCTCATTTGTAGTATCTTGAAAAAATCGTTTCCAGATTCGTATCCCAAGCAAGGTTCGTTTCAGCATATCCAAATGCGAGTATGGCTCTTGCAGTATATTCTCCGACACCAGGAAGTTTTTTGAGAAGTGATTTATCTTTTGGAAAAATTCATCCGTATTCATTTACTACAATTACTGCAGTTTTGAGAAGATTGCGAGCACGTGAATAATAACCCAGTCATTGATAATATGCGAAAAATTCATCATATGTTGCATTCGCTAGATCTTCTATGGTTGGGTATTTTAGGAGAATTCTCTCATAAAATCATACTACTCGATCAGCCTGAGTTTGCTGAAGTAAGATTTCCGCAAGCCAAACGCGATATTCATTGGTTGAAGTGGTCGTATATTGTCTCCAAGGAAAATCATGTTTTCCATTTTTCTGAAACCAATCGATGAGTGTCTGCCAGGGGAATTTTTTTTGCATGAATGGATGATAATAATATATTTTATATTTGCAAAAAAAGATATTTTCATATAGTATGTGTCTATATATAACTATAAATGGTATGAATGACAAGTTAAAAAGTAGTCCTGAATATACACCGAAAATTGAACGCCCATCACCGTTTCTTCTTTTAGATGCGCTTCGTGTACAATACAAAACACAAGAAGAAGTCATTACACACCTTAATAAGATTGAAGAAAAGTTGAAAATGGTCCCAGCTTGAGTACAATTAACAGTGGCTGAAATTCTTAGAAGTAGTCTTGAGAAAAATATGGCTAATACAGGACTCCTTACTGTAGCTATAATGGCTATTAATCCAGCCCAGATTGTTGCAGGCCTTGCTGCCAATGATGAGTCATATGAAAAATTAGTTCCTACTGCTGCCAATGATGATGCATATGGACCCTCTCGTAAAGCCGCATAATTCTTCAAGTACAATGCAAAATACTCGTCTCCAGTTACTTCTCGAACGAGCACCGATCACCGACGAGGATCGTCACAATATTTCTCGTATATTTTCCATTCTCTCTTCAGAGCGTCAGGCTGCATTACTCGGTGACTGGGATGGATATATCACACGGTTTGTTGCTATTCGTAATCAAATCGCAGAAGAAGAAGCAAGAAAATTCTTATCTGGACTTCAGGCAATCGATACACTTCTTGATGAGGCTATCATCCGCGAGTGAGAAACTCAAGATATAAAAAAACAACACAAAGAACAAATTCGAAAAGAGCTCGAATCAACCGTTGCATACGATCAAATGCAGAGACTCCGACGTACTAAGGATCTTCTAAAAACTACAGTCTAATTATTAAAGAAATAATTAGACTTTTTTGCAAGTAAAAATTAAGAGCAAATATTGCAGGTATTTATAGAGTATGATATATTTAATTGTATCATATTGGTCATATGATCTAGCTTTGACCTCGGTTATCATAAAAACCAATAGTTATTTTATTGGCTTTTTCTCTTTTTTTATTCAAGATATTTTAGAATATATTTATGGATCAAACATCCAATCCTATTGTCATCTCAACTCAAACAGGTCTAGAATGATATCGACTGCGAAATTTTTATATTACCAATTCGTTTCAAGGGTTTGTGTGGATGATTTTTCATTTTTCGGTAGTATTTTTCTTCTGATTTCTTCTTGATAATATTGCTTTGGTTGGTATTTTTCTTGGTTTTGCTAATTTGGTTGCCTTCGGTATTGATATCCCACTCTGAATAATTCAGAGATATATTCCGACTCGTCGCATGTTTATTATTGCAGCTATATCACAATTGATAGCAACAGGAATTTTTTTTATTTTTATATTTAAAATAGTCTGAATACTACAGTATGTATCATGAGCAATCACACCAGA
>JAIESH010000083.1 GCA_019746175.1 Candidatus Altimarinota bacterium | reverse complement strand
CGACAATACTGTAGAAGTTTCCATAAAGAAAAAAGGAAATATTGCTCCAACTCAATTAGATAAAAAAGTATCTACAGCTCTATACAAGGCAGATAAGATGTCCGAAGCTGCAAAATATGTATCAGGTGGTGTACTGACGGATTGGAATGATGATTATGGAAAAGAAGTGGTATTGAGTCCTGAAAATAAAGAATTACGCAATCAATTGAATGGCATTATTCGTCATTGGATTTCAGATGAAACAGTTAACTCTAATATACTTGCTATTCGTAAACTTATTGCTTCTACAATTGATGCCACTTCCGTTGACGCCACTTCCGTCTTAGACGAATTAAAAAGAATTACTGGTTGCCTACTAAGACTTAATCTCACTTCTTCAGCTATATCGCCTGAACTTATAGGTGCCATTCAGAGTCAAATTGATGTAATTCGTACACAAGTGAACTCATAAAATTTTTACAAAAAATCCCCGAATCGGGGATTTTTTTAATTTCTGAATCCAAATTGTTCTAATATTCTTATTACACTTTGACTTGGTGGATCCATTGGTCCAGTTTGTCAAACAACATCCATTGATCCATCTTGGACTCTTTTGAGTATTGCTATAACCTGAGGAGATGGTAATCTCATACTGTCAGTATTATTTTCAGGAATGAGACTCTCTATAAGTACTGGCATTTGAATAAATTAGTTGCTTGAATTATATCCATAAAGTTATAAATGCAAATTTTTTGTTTCTATTTTCATTTGATATTTATTTTATTTTATGGGAAAAATTTATATACTTCAAATTATGCAAACTTCAGACCTTCTCTCCATTTCAACAGATTATTTGTCGCGACTCCATCTTCTTAAAAAAGATGATATCAGTGCCTTACGGACAGTAATTCGTGAGCATAATAGACTCTACCATGAACTCGAAACACCGATCATCTCAGATACTGAGTATGATCAATTATTTCATATACTCGCTCGTCTAGAATCTGATCATAATATGCTTGATGCGGATTCCCCAACTGCCAAACTTGCCATACTGACTTCTGGACAATTTAAAAAAGTGAAACATCAATTTCCTATGATTTCACTTGATAATACGTATTCAACTGTAGAGGTGCAGGATTTTGAAGAACGAATGCGTAGAATACTCGATATTCAGACTGAATTTGATTATTATATTCAGCCAAAATACGATGGACTCGGTATGGCTGTTGTTTATAAGTATGGAAAACTTGACCAAGCGATTACTCGTGGAAGTGGCGCAGAGTGAGAAGATGTGACGCTGGGAGCCTTTGAAATACAAAATATTCCCAAAGAAATTGAGGTTCTCAGAGAAATTGATCGGATGGAAATCCGTGGTGAGGTTATGATGAGTCGAAGTACTTTTGAATCTGTAAATAGAGAACGTCTTCAACAATGAGAAAAACTCTTTGCTAATCCTCGAAATGCTGCATCCGGATCACTCAGACAACTTGATCCACTGATTACGAGATCTCGAAATCTACAATTTTTTGCCTATAGTGTTCCCCAGATTGAGCAAGGACTCGATACAAGTTGACTCAAAAATTTTCCTCGTACGTACTCGGATCTCATGAATCAATTAACAGAGTGGGGGTTTGGCCGCGAAGATTTCCCATTTTCACATGTTCAAGGACTTGAAAGCTTACTTCAAATTATTCAGCATGAAACAGATCATCGAAGAGAGTATTTTGATTTTGATATTGATGGTATGGTTCTCAAATTGGATAATATGAAACTCTGGGATGATCTTGGTCGTACGGAACATCATCCTCGCTATGCTATAGCGTACAAGTTTCCAGCGAAACAAGTACGCACTCGAGTGATTTCTATTGAACACTCTGTGGGTCGTACTGGAACAGTTACTCCTGTGGCTAATCTTGAATGAGTGGATGTATCGGGAGTGATCGTTCGTCGTGCCACACTTCATAATTATGATGAACTCACGAAGAAGTGAGTGAGAGAAGGGGATCAAGTGTTCATTATGCGTGCAGGTGAGGTAATTCCTGAGATTGTATCGGTAATTATAGAAGTCCGTACAGGAGAAGAAAAAGAAATTCTTCCGCCTGAATTTTGTCCAGTATGTAATACTTGACTTGAGCAAGATATATGAAAAGTGGCAATTTTTTGTCCAAATAAACATTGTCCAGCAAAAATACTGGGACAACTGGAGATGTTTGTATGAAAACAAGCGATGAATATTGACGGACTTGGACCTCGTCAACTTGAACTGTTTCTCGAAAAATGATGGATCACGGATTTTGCATCAGTATTTCAACTTGGCAATTTTCGTGATGAGATGCTCGAACTCGAAGGATTCAAGGAAAAATCAGTTCAAAACTTGATAGACTCACTTGAAAAATCTCGACACACTACATTGGATCGTATGTTTGTTGGGCTTGGTATCCCCAATGTTGGTAAAAAAACTGCTCGTTCACTCTCTCGAATTGTTTCGGATTTTCAGTATGTTTGAAACTTTAATTCGGTTTTGGAATCAATGTTTTCTATACAAGAAGAAAATCTACTTGCCGTAAAAGATATATGACCAGAGACGGCTCGGGCTTTTGTAGAATATATGGGTGAAAATAGAGAACTTGTTACAAATTTATTTGATCAACTCCTTATCCCAGTAGAATCTCAAAAAGAGAAACTCATTATTTCTTCTGAATCTCAGATTACTGGAAAGAGCTTTTGCGTTACGGGATCATTTGATAATATGTCTCGAGATCAAATCCACGAGATGATTGAGTCTCATGGTGGGGAAGTACGAAGTTCTGTTTCATCAAAACTTGATTTTCTCATTGCTTGAGAAAGTGCCGGATCAAAACTCACAAAAGCCCAGGAATGCAATGTTACTATACTTACACTAGAAGAATTCCTCAAAAAAACCGCCTAATTAGGCGGTTTTTTTGTATTGATTTATTATAATAATTTATGCTACTTTTTGAAAATGAGAATCATTAGCAGCATTGTTTTGTGGATGTGCATTTTCAAATACTTGAGCATAGGTAGCCTTAACAGCATCCATTTTTGCTTGTGTTGCACTATTGATTGCTCGAGCCTCATTACTGAGTTGGATACTACCATTGATTCTGGCAAGTTGTTCAGTAAATCTTTCCATAAAACGTGAAAATGATTGGAGTGCCCCAAGTCTTTCGAATGGTTTCATCATAGCAAGACGAGCATCACGAGCTTCATAGAGTCATTTTTGAAGTTTGAAAACATTTTCTGGATCTCTCATATTTCCAGCAATCATTTTATCAAACATATCACGAACTGCTTTTTGTCCGTCAGGATTTTTATCTAAAATATCAATAGCTTGAGTAGCTACTATATTTACTCGATTTTGAGCCTCAAGATTGAGTTCTGTGCTATCGATTTTTGAATCCTGTACTTCTGATGGAGTGTTTGAGAGAGACATATTTAATAGATAAAAAAAATACTACCCAATCAGGATAGCATTCTTTTTTATTTATTGCAATAAACTCAGCTTGACGAAATGGATCTATATATTAATCGATTAGTGAGAGCTGCATCCAGTTCAGCATCCATCACCTTCTTCCTCTTCTGTTCCACAACTTCCACATCCACCAGTTCCACAACCTGATCCGCAGCTTCCTCCTGATTCTTCTTCATCGCCAAGAATTGAGATGAACATACTCTTGATCTCATCATAAGCTGGTACCTCACCTTGAAAAATCATATCACGAAAATCGATAGATTCCTCTTCGATCGCGAGAGCTGGGTTTTCTGTGATTCCAAGCTCAAGTTTATAACTAGAATCATCAGTAGTTTCTACTTTTACACTGTCATCAAGAGCAAGCTCTGTGAGTGCCTTTGTAACAAGAGTTTCAAGATCTGAGAGCTCAGTACCTGATCCAACGAGTTTTATTATCATAATATGGAATGGGTTAAATATGGTTGATGATATTGATTTATATTAAAAAGCAAATAATAAAAATGCCTCATAATTGAGGCATTTTTATTATTTGAGTATATAGAATTACTCAGCTGCTGGAGCCTCAACTGTAGCAGTAGTTTCTTCATCCTTTTGTTTCTTTGGAGCATGAACAGAAACAACAGCTTCCTCAGCATGAGAAAGAACAGTAAATTTCTTGCTATCTACCTTGATATCACTTACGTGAAGAGTGTGTCCCATAACAAGATTTGAAAGATCAATTTCAAATGCATCAACAATATCTTTAGGAAGACATTTTACATCGAGAGTTTCGAGAGTTTGATGAATTTGTCCACCTTCTACAACTGCTGGAGAGGTTCCAACAAGTTTGATGGCAATCTGAACGTGTACTTCAGCTTTCATGTCTACAACGAGAAAATCAAGATGACGGAACGCACCAGTTACTGGATGACGTTGAGCTTCTTGAACAAGAACTGAGTATGACTTTTTCCCTACATTGAGGGTGATAACGTGATTTTTACCGGCTTCGCGATAAACCTTGATAAACTCAGATACACCTACAGTCAACATAGTCGAAGGGGTATCCTTACCATACACTACAGCTGGGATT
>JAIESH010000106.1 GCA_019746175.1 Candidatus Altimarinota bacterium | reverse complement strand
AAATGACTCACATTTTCTTGGGAGTAATATATTTTACATAAAAAAGTGATAATAAACTTGACAATTAGTTATTTATTATAAAATACACATTAGGTTCTCATTCTTAATCCTATTTGAGTATGTATAAGTGATCACTTTTTGTATGCGCAATTGTCCTTAGTCTTGTTCTTGGAATGTTTTCAATTCGAGCTATTGACACTAATGATACTCCACCCGTATATGCGTGGATCGGTTGTGATGGTACTGCTGTTACGAGAACAGAAGTTGGTAAAATTGTTATGACTCCAATTGCCAAAAATCTTCCTAATTGTACTGGGCCAAAGGCAAGTATAACTGAAACTAAAGAAGTGGTAACTGTAGAAAATCCTACAAATACAACAACAGGAGCAATAGTTACTCCAGCTAAGAAAAAGGTGACTGGTAAAATTCTTCTCGATCTCTCTCAAAAAGATATTGTGAATTATCGTGTAGAAAAAATCAAGGAAGAACAAATCAAATATGCAAATGCTATTCGAAGTGTACGAATTAGAGAAGGGAAGAGCCTAGAATCAAATACAAAAGGATATCTTATCAAAAACGATGCCGTTAAAGTCACTGGAAATGCTACTGGATGGACTCCAGTAAAATCAGGTGAGGTAGTAGTGACTGATGTTCGTGAGAATACAGTATCAATAGACACTTCCGCTGGAACAACAGGATTTGTGGGAACAAAATTCCTTCGAAATGCGACTGCATCAGATCTTGTAAAAATCGGACAAGCTGATATAGCATACTGGTCTGATATTGTTCATACTAAGGTATCTCATCTTGTTAATATCCGTAATAATCCATGGTATACAGCTCCAATTGTCACAACAGTATCAAGCAATGTATCTCTCTACCGAGTAGCCACTGTAGATAATTGGTCACAAGTTCAGAGTCCAGATGGATCAATCAATGGATTCATTCGTTCTGACTTTCTAGGGCTTGATAAGAAACAACTTGTTGAAATAAAACCACTTCTCAAATAATTTATTTTAAATACTCCTAAATTTAGGAGTATTTTTTATTAAAATTTGCGATTTTATATTTGATATGCTATACTAGAAGTATATTAAATACTATTTATGTCTCAAAATATCGAAAGTCTCTATATATTTGATGGATTCTCCAAAGAAGTTATTGCGTTCTTTCTCCTTATGAGTCAAACTCAATATAGAAAAACATGAGAAATAGTTATCCAAGAAGGTGATTCTTCGAATGGTTGTGCGTATTATATTAATTCAGGAAAAGTTCGTGTACTTCATGGAAAAAAAGAACTTGCCGTACTTTCTCCTGGATGATTTTTTGGTGAACTTGCCCTTATTACTGATGAAAAGCGAAATGCTACTATTGAAGTTCTAGAAGATACTGAATTGCAAGTATTTCTCAAAGATGATTTCTTGACACTACTTCAACAATCATCTCATGGTCCTGAGATGAGAGAAGAAATCCGTCGAAGAATTATAGAAAATGGTCAAAAATAATCATAATAAAAAACTCCAGATTAACTGGAGTTTTTTTATAATTAAGAATTTCTTGATAGAAAATAATCCATTAATTGATGCTTTATTTTCCATTGTGATGCTGAATCTAATGTTCGGATTTCATTAACAATAGAGCTTAATTCAGGTTTTTTCTCTAGTTGTGACAATTCCTCAGTATCTAGAATTAATTCGATAGGATCAAGAGTAAAAGCTGATAGGCCCATTAAAAATGAAACCCTAAGTCATATATGTTTTTGTAATTCCTGTGGAAGATTTCTCCAAAAATTTTGTAACTTTAATTGACTTAATTCCAATGATGGTTCTATAATTGCTGTTTCCATAAAAATGTTATATATAATATATAACATTTTTATATATAAAGTCAATATTTTAATACATTCCCATTCCGCCCATTCATCCCATTCCACCTTGTGGCATCATTGGGGTTTCTTCTTTTTTCGGAGCATCGACTATGAGCGCTTCTGTTGTTAGGAACATTCCAGCGATTGATATAGCATTTTGAAGAGCACATCGTTCTACCTTGGTTGGATCGATGATTCCAGCTATTACGAGATCTTTGTACTCATCACGAGCAGCATCATATCCATAGTTGATGTCTGCATTATTGATAACTTCATTTACTACTACAGCACCTTCTTTTCCAGCATTATCAGCAATCTGACGAACTGGATAAGTGAGTGCACGAGCAACGATATCAGCACCAACTCTTTCTTCTTTTGTGAATTCTGCATTTGCAAGTATGCGTGAAGCCTTGAGTAATGCTACTCCACCACCTGCTACAATTCCTTCATCGACTGCTGCTTTAGTTGCATTGAGTGCATCTTCGATTCTGAGTTTCTTTTCCTTCATTTCTACTTCACTGGCTGCACCAACTTTGATAACGGCGATTCAACCAGCGAGTTTTGCAATTCGTTCAGCAAGTTTTTCACGATCATAATTGGATTTACTCGCTTCTAGTTGAGCTCCGAGCTCGCGTACACGAGAAGCAATGAGATGTTGGTCTCCACCACCAGATATAATGGTAGTGCTATCTTTGGTTGAGATAACAACCTTTGCTCGACCAAGGTGATCTACGTGAGCATTTTCGAGTTTGTACCCTGTTTCATCAGTGATGAGAGTTGCCCCGGTGAGGATTGCGATATCTCTGAGCATTTCTTTTTTCTTATCTCCAAATCCAGGTGCTTTGATTCCAAGAATTGTAAGAGCTCCTTTGAGTTTATTAAGAATGATTCCAGTGAGTGCCTCACCGTCAATATCATCAGCAATAATAACAAGTTCTCGTTTACCACTTTGAGCAAGAGATTCGAGTACACCGAGAATATCTTTGAGGGATGAGATTTTTTTGTCAGTGATGAGTATATGAGCATCAGAGATACGACCTTCCATCTTCTCGCCATCAGTGATCATATAAGGTGAGATATACCCATTATCAAATTGCATTCCTTCAGTTACTTCTACTTCGAGTCCAAATGTACGACCTTCTTCAACTGTAATAACTCCATCTTTTCCAACTTTTTCCATGGCATCAGCGATAATTCGACCCACTTCACTATCTTGTGCAGATATAGTGGCAACTTGTTCGATTTCTTCTTGAGTATGGAGAGTTTTGCTCATTTTCTCAAGTTCAGCTACTACTAGAGAACCAGCTTTTTTCATACCATTCTTCAGTTCGATAGCATTGATCCCAGAACGGATCTCACGGAGACCTTCTTTTGCCATCGCATATGTGAGGAGGGTAGCAGTAGATGTGCCATCTCAGGCTGCATCGTTGGTGCGACTAGCTGCCTCTTTGATGAGTTCGGCACCCATATTTTCGATCTTGTCTTCGAGTTCGATTTCTTTGGCAATAGTTACCCCATCATTTGTTACTTGAGGAGCACCATATCCCTTAGAAAATATAACATTACGACCTTTTGGTCCGATAGTTGCAGAAACTACTTTGGCTACCTTCTCCATACCGGAGAACATCTGGAGACGAGCTTCATCTCCGAAGTGAATATTTTTTGACATATAAAAATTTATGGTTATATAATAGTTAATATTTAATTACGATATATGAATACTATAGAAACAGATGTATCAGTGACAGAAAAAGATATGTTTATCTCAGCCTTACAAGGAAAACCAGCATCTTCTAATGATCGGGATACTCGTATGAAAATGATGTCGATTGTAGATGTTGTTTCTCTACTGAATAGAGAACAACAGGAAGATTTTTTGGTTCTCTATGCCCAATGACACTGTATATTTCCTGAAGAAAGTCAATCATCTTGGTATACGGATATTTGGGCATTTCTCGCTCTTAGGACCCCAGAAGAATTCCGAGAATATTATAGATTTTGTGCAAAAAAACGAGAAACACAAAGATGAGTAACAGCTATCATTGAAAAAACTAACCAAGCTTAGCAAGTATATACTCAAATGACACAATCTTATAAGTAGTATCTCCTATTTTTACATCATCTCCACTGTATTGTCCCGATATCACTCGATCTCCTTTTTGGAGGTCGATTTTTTGTATATTGCCATTTTTATCTGCTTTTCCAGGTCCAACAGTGATGACTTCATAGAGTGATGGTCGTTCCTTGTTGGCAGAATCTGGGATAATTATACCTGATGCAGTAACTTTTTCTGCATCAATCGGCTTGAGGAGTACTCGATCCGATAGGGGAGTGATCGCATTGATCATATCATGAGTTATCATAATAAGAAAGAGTTAATAAATAATAAAGTAAGTATATACAAATATCTGATATTTGTATGAGCAAATTTTATGAAAACAATTTTTAAAGTCAAATAAAAATTAGCACTTAATTTTAATAAGTGCTAATTTTATATAATTATATTTTATACTTCATGCATGGTGTCTGGTTCAACATGTGGAATTTCACAACCAATCATAGTTAGATATTTTTCCATATGATCAACATCTCGAAGTTGTTGTTCATGGCGCTCTAGTTTT
>JAIESH010000101.1 GCA_019746175.1 Candidatus Altimarinota bacterium | reverse complement strand
GCGATGGGTTCGACCTCCAATGGTCGTGACTCGCAAGCCAAAAGACTTGGCGTAAAAATCTACGGTGGACAACCAGCAATCGCTGGAAACATCATTGTTCGACAAAAAGGTAATGCTTTTTGGCCAGGAACAGGTGTTCAACAGGGAACTGACTTTACACTTTTTGCTGTAGCTGATGGTATGGTATCATTCCAAGAAAAACGTCGTGTACGTTTTGATGGACGCGTATATCGTGATATCTATGTTTCTGTAAAATAATTAGATACTAGAAGGGAGACAAGAGAATAATTTCTATTCTCTCTATTCTATTCTCTTATTTCCAGCATTTCCTCTCTAAATTTACAACTGTATGACATTCGCTCCTAAACAACAACTCTCAAAAGTCCGTGGAAAGAAAAGATATTCTGCTTGGCTAAAGCTCAATGCAAAACGTCTTAAAGATGGTGTTTCACTTCAGTATAGTACTACTGGTGAAGCTCTTGCTCTTGCTCACTTTGCTTCTCCAATTACTGGACAATACAAGGGACGTCAAGTTATCCGCATCAAGACAGGTCGTGGAAAGACTCCAACAAAGATCCGTGCATAATTATGCTCCCTGAAGTATTTTATTGAAAATTTTTTGAAATACTGTCTCTTTGAATATTGGATTACTTAACATCGCTTAACCCATACTCTCTATGATATCCCGTCGTCAAACGCGTGAATACCTCCTGCAAACTCTTTATGCACGAGTCAATCTCTCACCATTTGATCGGGATATTTTTTATGGTGCATATTTTCTTGATGAATTCAGTCTTTCATTGGATATGAATTATCTCAATACGATGGAATCACATATCTTTGCTAATGAAACAAAATTAATTGGACTCATTAGTTTACTTGCTCCTCGTTTTGATCTTGAGACAATTCCAGTGATTCATACATTAATCCTTATAATTGCTCTTACAGAGATGATTTATTGGGAAGGTGAGGCTATCCCACCATCAGTATCTATTAATGAGGCTATTGAGCTTTCTAAGCGTTTTTCTGATGAACAATGAAAAACATTTATTAACGGTTCACTCTCTACATTTCTCAAGGATCGTGAAGCACTTATTCTCAAAACTGTTCCGAGTGAATTCCGAATATTTCCTAGTCCAACATAAAAATTATCTCTCACTCATGTGGGGGATTTTTTTATTTTTGAAAAAATCGAAAAATCATTAGAATGCATAAAATAATTACCTCAGCAATGTCTCGTATATCTATTCGTTATTCCCGCACTGAATTTGAATCCCAAGTTCAAATACTACTTGATTCTCTCAAAATCCAACCAAAAAATATTCAGCTCTATACACTTGCTTGTGTACATCGCTCTGTTCTCAATGAGGCAACAGATGGGTATGATGAATCCAATGAACGACTGGAATATCTTGGTGATGCTGTTCTTGAGCTTGTTATCACTGAAGCATTGTTCCATAGTTTTCCAGAAAAATCAGAAGGAGAACTGACGGATATTCGCTCAGCACTTGTAAGAGGACGCAATCTTGCTGTTATTGCCAATGAACTCAATTTTTCACCAGCTATACAGGTATCACGCGGAGAATACAATGCCAAGTGACACGAGAATCCATATATACTTGCGAATACCCTTGAAGCAATCATAGGCGCACTCTATCTTGATCAATGATTCGAAGTGGCTCGTGCTTTTATAATTAGACATGTATATACGACACTTCCGAATATCCTCGAAAAATCACTCTTTGTTGATCCAAAATCAGCCCTTCAAGAACTCACACAAGAAGTATGGGGAGTTACTCCAATGTATGAAGTAGTCGATGAAGTTGGTGCAGATCATAATAAGGCCTATATTATTACTGTTTCTCTCCATGGTGTAGAGCTTGGTCGTGGTCGTGGCAGTTCCAAGAAAAAATGAGAACAAGATTCTGCTGAGAATGCACTCGGGAGAAAAGGAGAATGGGAAGGAAAGATTGTATGAAGTAGAAAATAATACAGACTAATTTTGGGGCTGATTTTAAAATTTCTTAAATTGGATCATTTCATTCTATTGATATATAAATTTATGAAAATTAAAACATATTTAAATACTACTGAACAAGAAATAATTACTAGAAAATTTAATATTCTTATTGGCATTAGTCTTGGTAATAAATATTTCTCTCGAGAGCATATTCGTGATTATCTCTTATGGGCAATCACAAATACTAATGAAAGTATTGTCGTATTGATTCCAGATAAAATTCATGCTTTGAACTATGAAATCAGATGTGGTTATAAAAAAATGCGAGCAAATACAGTTGCAATTCGTGATGGCAATAAGATGGAAAATATAGTACAGAACATTTTAAACGAATTTACTCCAGAACAAAGGGCTCTCGTTTTAATTTTAAAATGGCATGCCATCGAAACAAATAAACATCAGGAGATGGTTAGGATTTTATATAATGAATTTGAAAAAAATGTTCAATTTAAAAATGAAATAATTAAGATTGTAAAAGAAAGTATTAACTTGGATAAAGTAGCTGATTTAGAATTGGAAAAACTAGCAGCGTATCCACTTGAAGAATTGCCAATGTTGATTAGTGGAATTGAATTTAATAACATTAAATATGAACTATTACCGTATCCTGGTATTTCCAGTATTGATAATTTAGTAGTTGGTTTGCAAGATGGTTCAATCTTTCCTGAAATTTCCAAAAAATTGAATATTTTAAATAAACTAAGGCTCATTGAAGCTTATGATATGTAGTATAATAAGCTTCAAGCTCTTTTTTATTTTTTTCACTTTTTGATTGATATCAGTTCATCTCGAATTTGAGCTGCTTTCTCGTAATCAAGATTGGCAGCAGCGACATCCATCTCGAGCTCAAGTCTCTTGATATAAGAGCTAATATTTCCCATAACCGCATCTCACTCGAATGTTTCCACTTTTTTAGATGGGATAGATATCTCCTTAATCGATGAGATGATGGTCATCGGAGTGATACCATGGAGGGTATTATAGGCAATCTGTACATCTCGACGACGATTGGTTTCCTCGATAGCATCTCGCATAGCATCTGAAACCTTGCATCCTGCAGAATACATGATCACATAACCATTGGCATTACGAGCAGCACGACCAATAATTTGGAGTAGGGAAGTCTTGGATCTGAGGAATCCTACCTTCTCAGCATCGAGTATTCCGATGAATGATGTTTCAGGAAGATCAAGACCTTCTCTGAGGAGATTGACTCCTACGATCACATCAATTGTCCCAAGTCGGAATTCTCGGAGTATTTCGAGTCGTTCTAGAGTTTCAATCTCACTATGAAGATAGCGAACTTTGAGTCCATTCTCAGCAAAATATGTTGCAAGGTCTTCTGATGATTTTTTGGTAATTGTGGTAATAAGTGCTCTTTCTCATCTTGCAATAGCTGACTTGATATTCTTCATAAGACTGTCTACCATATATTCCATATCTTCGATCGTGATCACGGGATCAAGGAGTCCAGTTGGACGTATTACTTGTTGTGCAACTACCTTTTGATGCTCTGCTTCATACTTGGATGGAGTAGCCGATACGAATACAGTTTGTCCTATTTTTTCCTCAAATTCATGGAATCTGAGAGGTCTATTCTCCATAGCTGATGGAAGTCTGAATCCATATCCTACGAGGTTTTCCTTACGAGCACGATCTCCCGCATACATACCTCCAATCTGAGGGATAGTCATATGAGATTCATCGATAAACGTGAGAAAATCTTTATCAAAAAATTCCATGAGAGTTGCAGGTGGTTCACCGAGATTACGATTTCCGAGATACATGGAGTAATTCTCTATACCATTCACATAGCCAGTTTCTGCAAGCATCTCTAGATCATATTCTACGCGCATCTTGATTCGTTCTGCTTCTACGAGTTTTCCATTTTCAGTAAAAAATTTTACTTGTTCTTCCATCTCGTATTTGATTTTTGGTATTACCGCTTCAATCACTCATTTTTCAGTAACAAAGTGTTTTGCTGGAAATATTACAATCTCTTCCATCTCTTCTATGAGACGATTTGTCAGATGTTCAATTCTCGTGATACGATCCAGGGTATCACCAAAAAATTCAAGCCGAATAATCGATTCACTCGAACTGGGCCATATTTCAAGAGTATCTCACTTTACCAGAAACATTCCCGGTTTCCAATCTGCAGTTGATCTTGTAAATTGTACCATCACGAGTTCTTTGATGATGTTTTCGATAATATACTCGTTATTTGCCTTGAAATTGAGACATTGTGCTTCATATTGAGCTACTTCTCCTATGCCATAGATACAAGAAACAGATGCCACTATTATCACATCTTTACGAGTGAGAAGTGATTCTG
>JAIESH010000005.1 GCA_019746175.1 Candidatus Altimarinota bacterium | reverse complement strand
ATTACCTTCTGGCTGCTCTATAGGTTCTATGTTCGTTATAAGTTACAAAATAGTCCACATACCATTATATTTTCTGTAGCGACATTTGCATACTGATTGATACTCCTGCAGTTACTTTTGTTTTTCTTATGGGATATAATCCCCCATACGATACTTGAATACTTACTCGGATGGATATCTATATTCACGCCCCTTCTTTTTTTGGTGCAGTTCCTCTGGCCAGTAATTGTAATCGGAGTTTTCTGATTTTTAGTCTATCGTATCCAGAAAAGACTCTACTCACCAGAGAATATCCTCAAAAGATTTGTAACTGACAAAAGCTGTCCACATTGTGGAAATGCTGTAGATATGACGAAGCCATTTTGTCCTCTCTGTTCACATGAGATACATATCCATTGTCCACATTGTAATGAGCTTACTATGAAATGAATGCCATATTGTTCTCATTGCGGAAAAGATTTACTATAAAGGATTTACCTATTTTATATGCAAAAAAGAACCTTATTTATCTGAGATGTCCACGGTTGTTATGATGAGCTCATGAGTCTAGTTGAGAAAATCTGACTCAAAGACGAGGATAATCTCTATTTTGTATGAGATCTGATCAATAAGTGACCAAAGTCTCTTGAATTAGTGGAGTGGATTCGATCTCGTCCAAATACTTGGAGTGTACTCTGAAATCATGAATATTTTCCACTCGTAACACCACTAGAGGTCGACCAACTTACTAGTAGTTCTTCTTCCGATCTTTCAGATGGTACGAAAAACTGGATACAGGTTCAATATGAAGAATCCAGAGATATACGACAAGTATTTGAATCTCATTGACATCGAGAATGGCTTGTATCATTGCCTCATATTATTGAAAAAGAGGATTTTATCCTGGTACATGGATGACTCCACCCTGAGTATGGCATCAATACACCAAAAGAGATATCTACACTCATCCGAGTGATCGATGATAAGCCTTGGTATGAATTTTATAATTGAACCAAACCTGTTATCTATGGACACTGGGCAGTTGAGGGGCTCAGGATGAGGAAAAATACTATCTGAATCGATACGGGTTGTTGTTTTGGTGGGCATCTTACAGCCTATTGTTTGGAGACGAGAGAGATCTGGCAAGTGAGAGCAAATCGGGTACATAAAGAACCCGAACATTGGAAGGAGGAGCAAGAATAGATACTAAAATTGCAAATCTAGAGAAAGTATGCTACAATTAAGCACATATAACCATATAGCATATGCCAAAGGAAATCGAACAAAAACACCTGATTCCAGATTCATACAATATCCCAAATGTGTCTAATAAACATATACGCCAGGCAGATCTCTGAGACAATGAGTATCTCGAAACACTGATATGAAAAATTAGCACAAGAATATGCAAGGTTTTCGATGTTCAGTGAAATATAACTACAGAACAACGCAAAAAATATATAGATTTCTTAGATCATATATCAACAGTGATGCAAGATTATTTCCATAAACAAGAATGAGTATTTTCTGAATACAAGATCCGTGTACGGATCACAAATAAAAATAAAGCAGAATTAACCTGCAAATGAAAACAAGAATCATGAGATACTTGAATCAAACAAAACGAAAAATTCAATATGGCTATTCCTGTTGAGTATGCTTATTTTCTTCTCACACAGGTTTCGAGGGCATGAGATGATCCTATAAAAAAGATGTGAAAAGAGATTCGGTGGGTAACAAAAAGACGATATAAAGTAGTGTGAGAGGATCAGAAAATATGGGATATTGATACATATCTTGGGTCAAATCGATGAATCCAGACAGCAGATATCGAACTCGATAGTATAGATGAGAAAATCAATCCCATCGTGGAAAATATGGTGCCATTGGATAAAAAACTCAGCAAACCATATAAGAATAAAAAACTCCAAAAACATCCCTATAGAGAATGGTCTCAATCAGAAAAAGAAACACATAGAATGCTATCTTCATCAAAATAATTGTATATGTCTAGTAATCTCGAGATCGAACGCAAGTTCGTCGTGAATCCCACACATCCTGAATGGATTCGTATCCGTGATTCTCAGAAGTGAAAACTACTCACCCAAGCAACTATTCATAAAGAAGATGGATATAAGCTCAGAATCCGTATGATCGAAGACCTGGATACGGGGGAGCGGTCGAGTTTTTTTTGCTTCAAAGTATCCAAAAACTGAGCCATCCATGATCCTGCAGTTCGTGATGAATACGAGTGGGCGATGCCAGATCGTACTGCTCTCTATATGATGATCGGTCATGGTGAGATCTCGAAGGTCAGACGAACCTATGCTCATACGGATGGACTCGTCTATGAGATCGATGAATATGAGCAGAATAATACTGGAGTGATCACCGCTGATGTGGAGATCGATCATCCGAAACATATTTTCAGGAAGCCTGATTTCCTCGGATGGGAAGTCACTCATGATGAACGACTCAAGAACTCTACCATACAGAATATGGAAAACTCATTCTCCACATGGTCTCCTGAAGATAAAAAATGGTATGAGACACTGCAAGTCGGAGATGGAGTATCAATATTCCCAACTCATGAGAAGTTACATCATCATGTGAAATATGGCTTCTGGAAGCGACTCCAGCGAGCATGGAGAATATTGACTGGAAAAGAGAATTAGGATTGTATTTCTGATAGGTTTGGATTTTTTAGTAAAAAATCATACTATGACTCAATTTTTCCCACCACATCTTCCGTATCTCGGTGAGAAATATTATCGCCGAGGGAAAAAAATTCCAAAGGGATTTTATCGCATCACGGTAAAGGCGATCGTCATGAATGAGGATTCAGAAATACTCCTTCTCAAAGAAGGAAGATGGAATGATATTACTTCAGAATTTTATCGTGAAGATGGGGGTATGTATGATCTCCCGGGTGGATGACTCGAGTGGGGAGAGGATTTTCGTGAATGACTGTTTCGGGAGATAGAAGAAGAGATGTGAATCATAAGAGATATGGTGAATATAGGAGAGAGTCCACTCTATGTACAGGTAACAGAACTCGATGACAGATATCATGATGATCAGCTGCGAGATGACTTTTACCCCGTTTGTATGATGTATTTTCCAGTTCATCTCACAAGTCTTGATTTTCATCGGTCGAGTGAATGTATAGGATACGAGTGGACAAAAATCGCAGATTTCTCAAAAATTCCCATATGGACACATTCGATGAGTCTGACTCAAATATTCAAGCCTTCAGATTTCCCTAGAGATCTGATTTCTATAGATGATATATAAAAAATAACCGGAAATCATATTAACCCACTTGTAGTATAGACAAATATACTAGTTATAGTATATTAAATGATCAATACTTTTTTCTTGAAAGTATTTTTTTTTATATATAATGGTAAGAATTGATATATCAGCGATTTTCCTGATTAGGATCAATCCTATATTGTTTTGATAATATTCCTTAATTTTCTTAATATGCAGAGATTTTTTTTGCCAATTGTTGGATTCTCTATTGCTTTATTGTCTCTACAATCATGTGGATCAAAACAAGATACCTTAGATACTCCTTTGTCTACTCCTGTAGTACAAAAAGTTAATACCGAAATCGGTGAAAATATCTCTGAGACTTCTACGGGATCTGTGCAGTCTTCTACTGTTTCTGGTGCTGTATCCTCGTCAGGAGCAAGTAAATGAGTTCAAGAAATAATTACTCTGCAAAAAGAAAAAGGTCCAGCAGCTATTTTGGATGCCAATTGTACAAAACTCGATAAAGATGGTAAGTTATTCTGTGAAAAACAAAAAAAAATGATGGAAGATATAGCGGAGAATAATATTACTTGGGAAAATACACTCAAGAGATGACCAGAATATATCAAGACATTTGACTGTAAGAAAATATTTTCTGAATATGGACAGAAATATTGTACAGAATACAAAGCATTGCTTAAATAGTTTTTCCTTCCTTTTTATATTTTTTATTTAAGTAAGTTCATGCTATTCTCTCGAAAATGATTTTCTCTTGTAGAAATGCTTGTCGTAATGGCCTTGGTGTGATTATTTCTTGTGGCAACCAATTTTCTCACTCATGATGTGAGAATAGCACAAACTAATTCTGAAAAATTCGCGAATACAATCGAACATACCATAAAAAATGCTCGTAATGGTATGATTATTGGTAAGTGAGTATATACTGGAGGTACTCTTTTTAAGGCTGAAAAAAGAATCGTATCAATCACGGCAAGTGGCATA
>JAIESH010000113.1 GCA_019746175.1 Candidatus Altimarinota bacterium | reverse complement strand
GGAGGCACCATCCGGAGTCGAACCGGACTACAAAGCTTTGCAGGCTTCTGCATAACCGATCTGCCATGGCGCCATCGGGTGCGTGCATTATAGAGGAAAAGTTCAAAAAGCAAATTTTTTACTTACAAGTAAATGTCTTTGCTAGAGCAATATAGGCATCCGGAGATTTATCAAGAGCGAGAGAAAAATGTATGAGATAGACATTGGTTCCACAAACTTTAGCGGTTTGTATGAATTTGAGTCTTGGAGTAGATGGATTATATTTTGCTTCAAAGACAGTAACTCGTGATTCATCAGAATCTGAGAATAGTATCAGATCATTTTGAATTTTTGTATATTCCAAATAGTTCTTGGTAGTTTGAACCATATTGAGTTCTGCGTATTTTTTTGATGATATTATACCATTGAGACTGTCTTTCATAATAATAAGATTATTAGAAAAACCATATCGTACTTCTGGTGAAATGAGAGCTAGTTCTAGTGATCCAGTTTTTGGAATAGGCAATACGAGTCCAGTATTGGTTGTCCATGTACTTGGGATTTGTATAGAAAAATTGTTTCCATTATGGATAGTGGCATTATCGAGTACCTCCGTCTGTGTTCCAGGAAGAATAGAGCAAGAAGTAAGTGTTAATGCAGCGAGAAAAAATAAGGTTTTTAACATAAAGTATGATGATATTATCAGGCAATAACTCCAAGGTGAATCAGTAGTATTACGACACTAAATAATGTGCTTATTCATATGGCAATATACGTTAGCCATTTGCGATTCGGTGCGTATATCACGACTCCATATTCACAAAGTGCATAAAAAAACCAAACAGTTGCAATGACAAGAACAGAATAGAGATGATAGGTAATCATGGAAACATTTTCAAGAGAAAAAGGGCCAAAATAAAAACCTCCTACCGTAAAGAGATAGGAAACATAATACAGGCTCGCTATAACCAACCACACACGCTTTGCTATGCGTAAATGTAGATCGTAATATTCTCGACCATTTGTTTTTAGTTTTTCTATGATATCCTTGATTTCCGACATACTTTTTATATAGTGTTGCCATATTATATTAAAAAATGTCACTCACACAAGCACAAATTAATCATCTTGCCAAGCTTACTTCACTCGAGTCTTCTTCAGAACTTGAGATTTCAAGCGTACTTGATTCTTTCGATTCACTTTCCATTACTGATACAACTCAGGTAAATCAGATTTCTCGAAGTGGACTAGCCTCACTCTCACTCAGAGAAGATGAGGTAAATAATTCAGAACTTGCAGATAAGCTTCTTGCTTGTTCAAATCAAAAAAAAGCAGCTCACCAGATTGTTCTCGGTGGAATCATGATAGGCGAATAGATATTATTATGCTTTCTTCAATTTCCCTTACAGCATTCCGAGGTATCGATGAACTCACTCTTTCTCTCTGAAAAAGAACCTATATCATGGGTGCCAATGGATCATGAAAAACTCATATTCTTGATGTGATTCATATGCTCGCAGGTTCCAAGCTCTTATATGGTGATTCTACTCTTGATGTATGAACTCAATTTGAGGGCGTTTTTTTGGAAGATGATCTTGCCAAAAGTTACCGTATGTTTCGTGATGAAAACCGAGAGTATTTTAGTATACAAGGGTCCAAGATTACCAAACCGAAATATATGCAAGCCCTTCCTTGGAGAACGGTTCATATTTCTCCATTTGATATGAATCTTCTTTATTTTGCACCGAGTATCAGGCGAGATTATATAGATTTGATTTTAGCTCGTACACATGAACAATTCACTCACGTGAGACGTGATTATGAGCTCACCATGAGGTCACGAAATGCGCTCCTCAAAAAAATTCGAGATGGACTCACTAAGCGTGAAGACTTGGATTTTTGGGATAAAAAATTCGCAGAATACGCTTATATGTATGGACTCTATAGGTCTAAATATAGAGATTATATTATCTCCTCACTTTCACGATTTCCAGAATTTTTTGGCAAGTATTCGCCAGAATTTTTTTATGAAAGTGATTGGATTAACGAAGAAGATCCACAAAAATTCATAGAACAATATTTACTAGAAAATAGGGAACGCGATATTCTCACTGGACATACTCACATTGGTCCACATCGTGATGATTGGAGATTTAAGGTGATTCATAATGGTGAGCATATTGCGATTGAGAATTATTTATCTCGTGGAGAAATGAAGATGATTCTTCTTGGACTTAAGATGATAGAAATAGATTATATAGGTAAAATTCTTGGTATTCCTATGATTTTACTCGTGGATGATATTTTTGCAGAATTAGATGATACCAATTCCAATATTTTCTTGAGTTCATTTATGCAACATCAAATTATTTTGACAAGCCAGAAAACCTTACCAAATCACGAAAAATATCATGATTTTATTTGCATAAATCTATCTAATCCGTAGAATACAAAAAATATACATCAGAGTACTTTTCTCTGAGCTACTATCCATACTTATTTTCAACATATGAAAAAAATTTTTTCCTCTATTCTTGCATTACTTTTAGTGAGTTCTAGTGCATTGCCAGTGGCATTTTCTGCTACAACTAATGCAACTCGTATCGAGATTATGGCACCAACTACGGCTCGTGTAGGTGAAGCGATCGATGTTACACTTCGTGCAGTAGATAAAGACAATAAAACGGTTACCAATTATCTTGGATCAGTAATTTTTAACACCGATAATATCGGAGACACTATACCGGCACCAGGAAAAACAGTTACATTCACCGCCAATGACAATGGTGAGAAAAAGTTTTCTAAGGGAATTGTGTTCAAAAAATCAGGAAAACAAAAAATATACGTGTATGATGTATCCGATGAAATTCAGGGTGAAGTAACTGTAACAGTCGAAGCAGAATGAGCTACGACTACTACCAATGACCAAACTATAACTATTATCACACCAGAAACTGGAACTAAGATTACGGCTGATATGGTGGTTGTGAGTGGAAAAACTCGTAAAAATAGTAAAGTAAATATCAAGCTCAACGGACAAGATATGGGTTCTCCAGCTCTTTCGGATGATATTGGAATTTTTACAAAAAATATTAGTGGAATTACTCAAGAATCAAATATCTTGGTTGCTGAACTCATTGACGGAACAAATACTGTTGTTGCTAAATCTGCAGAAATAAAGTTTGGACGCGTGACTACTACAAGTAGTACTTATGGGGTAACTATTATGCCATCTTCAACGGTTGAGGCAAGTTCTCCAATCGAAGTTACTGTTGATGCTACCCCGGGACTTTCTGAACTATCTATTTCTATTGATGGATCTGTGCTTGTAGCAAAAGAGGGAACCGCTGGAAAATATTCTCTTCAAACTGTTGCTCCGATGAAAGCATGAGTATATAAGCTTCCTATATCTCAAAAAGATGCTCTCGGACAAGTAAAAACAGCTGAATCTACTACAGTTCTTACTGTTACAGAAAAAGTTGTTGTCGTTGTTCCTCCAACTCCAGTTCCTGTTCCGGCATTTAAAAATCTTAAAACAGTCACTACTGGCTCTAAGATTGTATTTGATTTTTGAGTTGAAAATGCTGGATCTGATCTTTCGGGATTTAAGATTGCATATGGACCTAATGCTGATGCTCTTAATCAAGAGGTAGTAACGCTTCCACTTAATCGTATTCCTTCACAATTAGTTCCAGGGGGATATACTTGGTATGTTGATAAAATCCCAGAGGGAACTTATACGTTTAAGATTTTTGGACGCACACAAGATGGATCACTCATATCTAATTTCGCATCAGAGCCTATTGTTGCTACTATAGGAAAAGATTCATGTACTATTGGAAATGTTGCTGGACTCATGGTAACTACAGATGATGATAAGAGTATCATTTCATGGACAGCTCTTACTGGTGCTACTTCATATAATATTTATAAGGTATCTGCTGCTGGAGATTATGCATTATTTCAAAATACCAAGGAACCAACATATACTATTAATCTTGCAAAAGGTGATGTAGTCTATGAAAACTTCGTAGTGAAGGCTAAATGTGATGATACTACTGAATCAAAAGAGTATTCATCAATGTCTAAAGTTCAAACAGGACCTGGTATTGTTGCAATATTAGTAATTCTATCAGCCATTACTTGAGCCTTCCTAATGCGAAGACGATATATTTAATCATTTTCGTTTGACAAGAGAGCCGTTTTTTATACAATGCACCCACTTTTCCAGATAGATTAA
>JAIESH010000062.1 GCA_019746175.1 Candidatus Altimarinota bacterium | reverse complement strand
ATATGTACTTCAGACTCGAGTTGAATCTCCTGGAAAAGGAAATACGGGTTCTACAACAATGTCTACACTTAGTGGTGCTGATGTTATTTTTATTCAAACACTTAAGACTTGAGGATCGTTTACTGGATATCTTGATGTTCAATAAGCCATTCTTTTTATAGAAAGAAAAAATGTTTTATAATAAAATGGTGTTTTTCACCATTTTATTTTTTAGTAACTTAAGTAGATATGTTATTTAAGAGATGATTTACGTTGGTTGAAATTATTATAGTGGTATCCATTATAGGAATACTTGCTGCGGCTATTTTCCCCTTTGCACAATCATATATTGCTCGAGCAAGAGATGTAAATCGTGTGACTGATGTACGATCAATTGCTTGAGTATTTCAGGTGTATAGAAATGTAAATGAAACTTTACCAGATAATTTTAGTTGATCTTCTAATTATTGTGTATCAACTATATTTACTTGGACAAATGGAGCCGGAAGAGAGCGACAATATGAAGAATTATCGAAAAATTTCGTAGTACTCCCTCGGGAAAAAATTCTAACTACACCACTCAATCCTTGTTCTCAAACTGGTTCGTACTTATATAATAGACTTATAGATGCTACTGCAAACCAGTATTGAGTTATTGCTGCCAAACTTGAGACCGACAGTAATATTACATACTTAACGTGAGCTGATTTTATTAATGCTACCAAAATCTCTGCAATCATGCAGGCACAAAAAATAAATGGTGTTGATATCAATTCTCTTGCGTGAGGACAAACAGCCATATATCATATGGTGGTGTACTAGTCTATATATAATAAAATTATTTTCTTACATTTCTAATATGAAATTTAATATTCGTGGATTCACACTCGTTGAGATTATGGTAGTGATTGCAATTATTGGTATTCTCGCAGTTGCAATTTTTCCTGCACTTACAAGCTATCTAGCTAATTCTCGTGATAGTGCCCGTATTGCAAATATACGAAATATAAAAGTAGCCTCATCAGCTTACTTTACGAATAATAATAATTTTAATCAAATTGTTACCAGTAGTTCGTGTATTAATTCGGGCGCATTAAGTCCATTTATGGGTGGTAATGTACTTATGGATGATACAATCTATACACATGCGGGCTGTAGTGGTGATTATGCGGCATCAACAGGTCGATTAAATGCATCACCAGCACTTGCTCTCTATGCCCAACTTGAAAGCGATGGAAAATGAAATACATGAAGTATTTTATCAAGCCTACAGCTCACTCTTAGTGGTCAGAATTTGACATATATCCAATCACTTAAATCTGGTTGATCAAACAATGGTTACCTTGATGTTCAGTAAACAATTATAAGTAATCAATAAAAACTCATCCATATGGATGAGTTTTTATTGATTACTTTATATATAAAAATAAAAAAGTTCTCAATTAAGAGAACTTTTACTAAATCAAATGGCGGAGGGACAGAGATTCGAACTCTGGGTACCTTTCGGCACGACAGTTTTCAAGACTGTTGCATTAAACCACTCTGCCATCCCTCCGTATGAGATGTGAGGGGAGTATATAGATGAGTGCCTATTTGTCAAAATTTTTTTTCAAAATATTATCCCTAATTACTTCACGTTTATCCTTATTATGAAATTTTAGCATTGTATCTGATATTATCACACCTTTAGGGGATCATATAGATAGGTATGTTTGCATGCTTTTCATATGGAGAAAATGCTTGAAAAATCTATTCATTCGTCGATATAATCATGGCATAATATAGTGATTTTCTCATTTTTGAATCATATATTTTATATTTTCACTTTTTTGTGTTTCATCTATTTGAACCCAGGTATTTTTTTTCAAAAACTCTTCATAAGTGTCATTATTTGAAATAATTGGTTTCATGTAATATGTCCAATAGTAGAGATATATATCATCTTGGATAGCAATTTCTCTAAAATCCATCGATTCTGTGGTAATAAAAAAAGAGAGACAAAAATTCCCTGCAATATCTTCGTTTTTTCGCCATACGCCATGTCTCCAGAGTATAAGTGTACTAAAAAATCTTACGAACCATATCATATTGGGCTTTGTAACAATAAAGAGATCAATATCAGAGTCTTTATGGGTCGCATACATAGAAAGTGAATTAACGATAGCAATCATTTCAATACCTGGTATTTTTGCGAGTTTTTTAATATATTTTTCTGCTCGTTTAAAGAGTCATTTTTCATGATCATTTGTTTCTAATTTTACTCAGAGAAGAGTATCGAATGATTCTTTGAATTCTTGCATATTACTGAGCGAGCTTTCGAATAGCTTCAATGGTACGATTTTCCAGTGATAATTTACTATCAATTTCACTTATAACAGATTCTACGCGAGATTTGTCATATCACATAGATACAAGAGAAGAAACTAGTAAAACATCGGTATTATTTTGTATTTTTTGTTCTGGTGTATTACTTTTTTTGGAAAAATCAATAGATCCCTTGAGGTCCACGATAATTTTTTGAGCGGTTTTTTTACCAATTCCAGGAACACTCGAGAGGAGTTTATCATCTTCTAAATGTATAGCTCTTATTAGAGTTTCTTCTCAGAGCCCAAGTAGTGCAAGTGCAGTTTTTCCACCTATTCCATTAACTTTGTTAAGATCTCGAAATAGTTTTCTCTCATCGGTCGATATGAATCCAAATAAGAGTTCACTGACATCGGTTTTATGGTGATGAATCCAGAGTGATACTTTTTTATCTGGCGTAATGTGACCAAGTACTGATGGTGAAACGAGAATATCAAAACCAAGACCAGTTCATCGCACTTGAACAGTTAAAGTGATTCCATCTATAGCGAGAATGTCCCCATCAATATATCAAAACATATGCCTTGTATTATAGAAAAAAACAGTAAGATTACAAGAAATATGGAGAAAACAAACAAATACATTATCGATATACTCGTCTCTATAGTAGATAATTATGGCGATATGTGATTTGCCTGTGAGTATATAAAAAAAATGCAATTGGCTTACCCTACTGAATTTCAGTATGTTGTTTGGGTAGATAAGATTGATATCTTTGAGTGTTTTGTTCAACAGTCTGGTATTGATAATATTACGGTTACTGATACTCGCGATTTTTGAAAATTGCGAAAATCCGCAATATGTGTATCTATGCTCCATTCGCCTTTACCAGATTTAAAATTCTTCTTAGAAAAAGCATTGATTCTGAGAATTGATTATATTTCCCTTGACGAAATATGGCTTCAAAAAAATGAACAAGAACATATTCTTTCGACACAAAATCGACAAATTGTAGAGTTAATTCCATCGCCAATTCAGAGTTGAGCATGACTTATTCCTATTTTTTCAAGTCAGACAAATACTTGAATATATAATTCGCCACATATTACTATATTTTTATACGAAGATACTACCCAAAATATTGATTTTGATTCATTTCCAGAAGATATAACAGTGTATATTTTTACAAACCAAGTCTTTACACAAAAAAATATTATGACATTGGATTTTTTATCATTAGATGAATTTTATAATCTTATTGATACGAGTGAGTTTGTTATAATTCGAGGTGAAGTTAGCTTTGGACATGTCGTGCAATCTAGTGTTCCATTTTTTTGGGATATGTATAAGTGAATTGGATGATTTCCAGAAGAACAAAGTATTCAGTTTTTGGATTTAATTTGAGCAAATGATGGATATAGGGAATTACATAATATTTTAAATTCACAAAAAATCTGAAAACTTACATACCAGAATATGAAAGAAGTCTTGTCTGATACCTGATTTTGAATCTTTCAGATCAAAAGCTTGATTCACACTGTCAAAAAATATATTGACAGATTCAATAATTCCATATAATCACGGAGCGTTAGATCAGTACCATTATATCGCGGAGTAGAGCAGTGGTAGCTCGCAAGGCTCATAACCTTGAGGTCGTGTGTTCGATTCACACCTCCGCAACCATATTATTATCCAAGTATCAGCCAATGTAGCTCAGCTGGTTAGAGCACGGGACTCATAACCCCGAGGTCGGTGGTTCGAGCCCACTCATTGGCACCATAAGTTTCTAAAATAAAAAATCATCCTCTTGGATGATTTTTTATTTGTGTTTTTGCGTATTTTATGATAAAA
>JAIESH010000066.1 GCA_019746175.1 Candidatus Altimarinota bacterium | reverse complement strand
AGCAAAAAGCTGAGATGGCTCGTCAAACAGCGATACATCTGAATGGTATCCGGAGTATAGAAGGTTACCTAGAAATAGGATGAGCAGGACGATATATCAAGCCAATTTCTACAATTGCAGATATCAAATGACCAGTATATCTGATATCAGATGAACCAATTGATGGTTCTCCTGTTCGAATTCTTGAAAGAGGTCAAATTGCAAAATATAATACCAAAAAACTCACATACTTGCCAAGTGATTTTGATCATATTCCAGATAATTCACTTGAGCTAGTTACCATATTTATCGGATTACATCATTGTCCTGTGAATCAATTAGATGAATTTATGGAGACTCTCACAAAAAAATTAAAATCATGAGGTCATCTTATTCTTCGGGATCACAATGTTGAAACTGATCTCATGCATACATTTGTTGCTATTGCTCATGATATTTACAATGCATGAACTTGAGCTCCTTGGGAAATTAATGAACAAGAACTCAGAAATTTTACAAGTATCAAGGTTTGGAAAGAGAGATTTCAGAAGTATTGATATATCGATTCTGAAGTATATCTTCTTCAGGATAATGATCCAACAGATAACACGCTCATGCATTTTATCCGACAATAACTTAACCATTGTGAAAAAATATATTTTATTATTCTGAAAGATGTTTCTCTACATTGTACTTCTTTTGGTTTCACTTTTTGTGACTATCGTATCTTTTTCTTACTATTACTATAGCACAGGATACTCTTCAATTTCGATAGATGAAAAGGCGAAGGTTTTTTCTTGAATGACCCAATCTGATTTTATTATCAGTGATTCATGAGGGAATCGTCGAACGGGTAATACTTTTTTGAGTATTCCTGAATGGTACATTGTTTCGATATCTGATGACTATACTACATGGCTTGAATTATGAAAAAATCCAAGTGATTTTCCGTATATACAATATCTCAAGGATTATTGGATTATGTATGGTAAGATTACTGCTATTATGGATGAGAAGATTCCTCGTGATTATGAATATCACACAATGGTGCAAGTCATCTGAGTGAGCACTACACTCGAATTCTGATTGAAGGCAATATATGAATATACTATCTGACGAATTACTTCTTTGTGATCTTTTAATACGCCAATCGATAGATATTACACAGAAATATCTCGTAAATATGTAGACTTTATCTTGCTTCGCCCATGGTATGAGTTTAACTATACTGATGCCATCATGGGATTACAATATGATACATGATCTTCTCTAGTACGCTCAACTGAACGATATCTCTTGTATTATGGAGAGTTTTTTATCAAAAAATTATACGCAAAAATTATTGAAAATGCAGCAAAAAGTAGTTTTGCAACTCCAGATATTTGGACAGGAGTCCGTGGTAATTTTCCGGTTGATGTAGCATCTGTTGATCCAAAAAATATTAATATCACTCATGATGGAATAAAAATCACTCGTTACTATCCATTTACTGAAATTTTACCCAAAATATTAGAATTGCCTCTGATAAATATTGCAGATATCGCTGGAAATAAAAAAATTGTTATTGAAACAATTTCATCTAGTGGGGAGATTAGTACTTGATCAATTTTTTCATTTAATGTACCAATTGATGCATCAAAAAAAAGAAATTATATCTATCTAAAACCAGAGAGTATTAAAAATTATATGAATAGTTCCAGTGCCAAAATAACCCATATTTACGATTTTTAATATTTAGAATATGAAACCTTACGCAAAAATACTTCAATCTATTGATAAAGAATTCAATCAAGCACTCAGAGAACTTCAATCTGATTCTATTTTTTTGCGAACAGATTGACTGTATAGCACTGATGATAAACGCAGAATTGCAAAAATATGGAAAAAAGTAGTCAAACCTTTTGGATCACTTAAGAAAATTATTAGATCAATGTACTGGAGATCATTTTTTGGATTTTGAAATAAAAATAGTTTCGTAGTACAGTATGCAAGCGTCATAACTTACTATAATATGGTTTATGAACTTCGTGAATGTTTTGGTAAACACGAAGAGTTTTTGAGACAGTATCTTGATGATACTTTTATTGAGAATTATTCCACTCTCGCCAGATATATGTATCACGTAAGATTCTACAGTGTACTTATTTATCCGAGAGAATTTTTTCTTACACTTCGAGATGAGGTACTTGAGAGTTTGTGATCCCTATTCGATCGACCAGAGCGATCAGCCTGAAACATCGAAAAGAGATTTTTCCATGATTGGATCAATATTTGGTATTACATACGCTATAGAATTACCCTTTTAATCTCTTTTATTTCCAAGAGATTCGGAATGTTCATGTCACATATCTATTTTTCCCGGCGGGATACGGGAAGGATAGAGCCTATTCATATAGAAAATATTCAGACCATGATTTCACCTGGTGATATCCTAATTACTCGTCGTAATTGGGCAGCTACAAATATAAGCATTCCTGGTTTTTGGAAACATATGTCTATGTATATCTGAACTGGCAAATATCTTAGAGAAAATTACATGAATAGTGTCATCAAAAGTACGCTTGATGATACGGCACACTATATTATAGAGGCAGTTGGCACTGGTGTACGTATTACTACCCTCTGAGAGCTCGCATCGCACAATGATTATCTTGGTATTATGCGTCCCAATTTTTCTCGTACAAAGATTGAGAGGGCTATCTCAAAGGTTTTGAGCCAAGTCAATGTGCAATATGATTTTACATTCAACTACTATAGTGACATGAATCATGTATGTTCTGCACTTATCACCAAGGCCTATCTCCCTGAGTATTGAGAAGATGAAGGTCTTCATATTACCCTCACACGTATAGCAACGGGTATCACTTATCCGCCACATGATATCTTGAAGAAGATGAATACAGAGAATCAATCAGGCCAATCAGAACTTTCATTTGTTGCATTCATTGATTCAAAAGAGAAGACAGGAGAAAATTTTATTTCTACAGAACAAGCATTTCTTAGTACACTTCATAGATCTCGTTTGAGCTTTTTTCTTCCATAATGCACTATTTCGAATATCATCATAAGTCCCAATTAAACTTACAAAATGCCAAAGAAAAATATACCTGGCTGTTTGAAGGCAATTTTTCAGATGAAAGCAGAGAAGTGAGATTTCATCTTCTTCAATATTTACATAGAGAATATTGATATAATTGAATGCTCAAGAAAGATGACTTAGGAAAACCATTACCAATTCAGCATAATTGAAGTTTTTTGTATTGGTCATTATCGCATTCTGCTAATTATGTCGCTTTTATAGTATCAGAGAGTCCAACAGGGATAGATCTCGTTGAGAATCAAGAACGAGATATATCGATTCAAAATATTCATTCACCTTATGAATATGATATCTTGGGTGGAAAGAATTGGGATAATTTTTATATACTATGGTCAGCGAAAGAATCTATCGTAAAACTTATTGGATGATGAGTGGATGATATGAAAGATATGCACCTTAAGGAAGTTAGTACTGAAAATATTTCCCACTTTACCTTCGGAGAAGAAACCTATAGAATTCAAACTATTCAAATCGATCCAATTATCATTTCTCATATTTTATAATTTTCATTTTATGCGACGATCACTCGTATCTCTACTTGGACTTATTACACTTTGGAGTTTGTTTTATGCATGAGTGAAGTATTTTTTTTGGGGAATGTATGATGGAACATCATTCACTCCTACGCTTGAATCCATATCTGGATATGTCCTCATTGGAAGTATGATAGCGTATCTTATCTGAGGGATTCTCTATGCAAGATTTAGTGAGAGACTAATGTTATTTGTATCAGTTGGAGTTGGAGTATTGGCCTTTTTTTCTGCTGTTTTTTTGCCAAGTGTTGCTCCAGTTTTTTTCGATATTTCGATGGTGGGAATCGGACTTGCATATAGTCTCTATGTGATTGGAAAAAATACATTAATCGGAAGAGAAATATCTACCTCAAAACTTGGGTCTTCCACTATTGGTGCATTTACTACAGTTATTTTTATAGTATTTCTTATAGTCGGTACCATTGTTGGTGCAAAAATCTGAGAAGTCCCTTCACTCAGAAGTTTTTGAATGCTATACTTTATAAT
>JAIESH010000028.1 GCA_019746175.1 Candidatus Altimarinota bacterium | reverse complement strand
TCGAACCCTCGCGGCACCTTGCGGCACCCTACAGGTTTAGCAAACCCGCCTCTTCAGCCACTTGAGTAACCCACCATGAATTATTAATCTGATGAATTTCGGAGTTTTCTATAGGTTCTACGGGTTTAGCAAACCCGCCTATCAGCCACTTCCGTAACACACCATGAGTTATTGACCGAGCGGATTATAAAAAAAAGGTGAGAAATTGCAAATCAATTTCTCACCGAATATGGTTTTATTGTACTACTACAACAACTTTTGGTTCTTTGCCAGTTTCATGAAGCATGAGATCAACGGTTTTACGAGATACAAAATCTGTAAAAGCTTGTGCATCTTTGAATCCTGAGAGATCCTTCAGAATATTGCGAATAGCATTATCAAGTGAAGATTCAAGTCCTGGAACATTCGCTACTGGAGGAAGTCCAACAGTATCATACTTAATAGTATAACCTGAAGCTTTTTTAGAAATTCCAACTACGAGAACACCCTGAGAAGAAATCTGAAAACGATCATGAAGTTCTTGGTCACCTGTATATCCCACCATACGACCATCAATTGTTATCAATTTTTTTGAAATATATTGATCAGTCTCTCGCATAGCATCCTTCGTAAATTCAAGAAGTTTACCATTTCGAAGTACTGGAACATGATCTTTTGCATATCCGAGATCATAGGCATTACGAGCATTACCACGAAGCATATGAGGAAATCCATATATAGGAATATAGAATTCTGGATTGAGCATCGTGATCATCTTCTTCGTATCTTCTTCTTTCGCATGTCCTCCCGCATGAATCTCTGATTCTTTATAGTGATGAATCTTTGGTCCTTGTTGAGTAATGAGATCAAAGAGTCCTTGAACAGCTCGTTCATTACCAGGAATAACTGATGAAGAAAAAATGATTGCATCATCTGGTTTAAGAGTTGTATCCTTTGATTCACCGGTTACAATACGCATGAGGGCAGCATATCGTTCACCCTGAGCACCCGTACAACAAATCGTTACTTCATTATCTGGAAGTTTCGCAGCATCAGACATCGAGATAATCGTTCCTGGTTTTGGTCGTACATATCCGAGTTTGATCGCAATATCGATATAATTATTCATCGAGCGACCAAGAAGTACTACTTTACGATTATATTTCTCTGAAGTTGATATGATAAGCATTACACGATCAATAATTGATGAGAATGTTGCCGTAATAACACGACCAGGAGATTTTTCAAATATTTCTTCAATCGAGTGAATTACTGCAGACTCAGAAATCGATGAACCAAGAAGATGAGCATTTGTTGAATCAGAAAAAAGTCCACGAACTCCTCTTTGTCCAAGGGCTTCAATCCATTCATAATTTGTTGATGGACGATTTGGAAGTGGTGTTTTATCAAATTTCCAGTCACCCGTATGAACAAATCGACCTACTGGAGTTTCGATCAATAGTCCTACTGAATCTGGAATAGAGTGATCTACTACAAATGGAGTAATCTGAAAATGTTTACCCATCTGAACTGGACGATACCGAACATATTCTGAAAGATGAGTTAAAGTTGCCTTCATATCACCTTGTTTCATCTTGATGAGCTCATATGCCATCGCTGTAGCATAAAGTGGAGTATTGCGACCGAGTTGTTCCATGAGATAATATATTGCACCGATATGATCAATATGTCCATGAGTAATTCCCACTCCAACGATTTTCTTACCACGACAATAGGTAAGATCCGGAATAGAACAATTGATACCATATTGGTATTGGTCAGCAAATTGAAGACCCATATCAATGATAATCATCTCATCTTCATATTCAAATCCCATACAGTTAAGTCCAACTTGCTCGGTTCCACCAAATGGAATAACACGAAGAGTTCCCTTTTCTAGAGGTTTTGCTCGTTCTTCCGGAATATGAAGATATTTTTTGAGTGCTTGATTTGGAGTTAAAAAAGGAAAAGATTTTTTCGGACGAAAACTATCCTCAAAGATAAAGGATTCACCAGGTTTTACATTGGTGGCGAGTTTTTTACCTGAATCAAAAAAGCTACGAAAACCAGGTTTTCGATCTCATTGTGGTTTTTTTCCAGTATTATTCTGGAATTTATTATTTTGCATATTTTTTATTTATTAGGAATTTAAAAATTTAGTAATGATTTAGTTTTAGAAATGACTGCCCTAAATAGTAAGAAATACTCTTCAATATGGATCTATCTCATTTCAATGTTTGTTTTACTTTTGATATAAAAGTAGAGAAACAATATCAAATCATCTTGAAATAAGTTCAAGATGATACAAACTATCTCTCTATAACTATAGGCATGACTATAGGAGTACGCCCAGTAAGTAAATAACAATATTTGGTTATTTCTCTACGGAGTCATTGTACAAGTTCTCAGCGTTCAATCTTTGGGTTATCGAGTAAGAATTTTTCATAGGTTGATCTAATTCCTTTGATAATTTCTTTATGAATATACATCATTTCATATGCATGAACAAATCCTCTAGAATCAATAAAAATATGTCCGGCAATGGTACGTGCCCGAACATCTTCTTCAAGAGTAAAAGTAAGTACTCCATTTTCTGATAATTGCTCACGATCTGTGAGTGCATATCCTGCTACTACACCTATAGAGAGTCCATCTGCAAAAAAAGTATCAAACGTAAACTTCATACTATTTCGTACCATGTTTGATGCTTTTAATGAAAGTACCTCTCCAGTTACAAAAGATTCATTATTACATGAAAACATCTCTGTCCCATTTTGGAAAGTAAAATTCACAGAAGCACCAAGATCAGAAGATACTATAGGTAAATGAGAGAACGCAAATGAAGTATTACCCGCACGAAAACCAAGTGATGTTGTCATAGCTGTATCTGCAACAATAGATTCTATATCACCAATTCTTCGTGAAGTAGTACCATCAGCAAATAGTTCAAAAAACCGACAAGATTCAAGAAACTCAGTATTTTTTATACTATTGCGAAAAGATGCAATAACATCACGAGTAGCATAGATAGGTGGAAATCCGAGTGTCGGAAGAATGAGTTCAAATGCAGAAACATCAATACTGGCATCAGTTAATATCCAAGCCCGAATACGATCTTTTTCTGAGAATATAAGTCGCATATCAGGAAATGTTGGATATGTATGTCAAGCACGAGTAATTGTTCAAAATCCAGATCCTACCACTACAGTAGTATCATCCTGACGAACTAGAAATAGAGGATCTGAATTTGTCTGCTGAGACAACGCAACTACCCGAACTACCGAAGTGTCTTCTTCACGAGGAAGAAAAGATGCCTTCATCCCAGCAATCAAACGAGAAAGTGCCGGAGTATTATCTATAACTGCTGGTTCTTGTATATAAGAGGGTGTTAGTCTAGGACGAGGAGTATTATCACGAGCAGGTTTTGTTGCAGATGGATAAAAATTTGATGGTGCGGATCGTGAGACACTAGGTCTATGATTAGATACTGTAGTAGGTCTTGTATGAGTTACACTTGATCAAATATCTTGTGGTTTACTTGATCCAAAACTAATATCGTCGCTATCACCAAAAATATGATCCATAAAAAGAAAATTAATATGAAATTAGAGCCTGTATATACTCCATTTCACTGAAAAATAAATGTCGTCCTAAAACAATAAAATGTCTTATATAAATTGAAACCGTAATATTCATGAACTCGAACATATGAACAATTTTTTCTATTGAAAATATTTCACGAGAAAAAACTGATAATATTTAAATTACTGAACACAAGAATCAAAGAGAGTTGTCTGAATATATAGCTTCTCTAATCTTTTTCTTTTTATAACGATTGAATGAGATTATATGAAATTTTACAGAGAATACAAATATTTTTGTAATGAAAAAGAAATCTTTGTACTATCCCAAACATATGAAGGTATTTTTCCAACTGTAAAATCTGTCCCCTGAAATGATCCTCCAGGAAAAATAGAATTTGCAAAGAATAAATACTTCTGTCGGACCGATTCACTTTTCAATGCTCTATCAGCAAACACTGCATTATGAAATATATAAAACACAAATGATT
>JAIESH010000040.1 GCA_019746175.1 Candidatus Altimarinota bacterium | reverse complement strand
AAATGCTCTTCCAGTATCAGTTTCAAGTTCTGTAATTACAGGACTTTTTGCATCAGCTGGAAGTATAACACGATTGACTTTATTCCTCACATCAACGAGTACATCTTTAACACTGGCACTTGTTTTTACATTAATAACAACACTAGATATGCCGAGTGATGAATTCGTAGTTATTTTATCTATTCATTTGATATCTTTGATTTCTTTGTAGATTTTATCCGTAATCAATGAATCCATATCTTCTGGATTTGTACCAGGATATATAGTTGCAACAGAGATAATTCCAAGTTGAATTGATGGTGAGGATTCCTTTGGTATTGCGATCGCTGCAAGGAGTCACATTACCATGACAAGAAGTACAATCAGATAGGATATCCGATATTTTCTTATCCAAAATCCCAAGAATCCAGATTCAATTTTTGTTTGTAGTTCTTTAATGCGAGACATGATCTATAGGTAATAAATATAAATTTCTATTTTTGATTTGATTTTTTTTCGAGTACTTGCTTAGTTTCATCATAATTTGATAAATTAGTGAGTACAATCTCTGTTCCATCAGAAATTTTGTCTAGAATTTCTATAGTATCTCACAATGTTTGTCATATTTTAACTGTTTTTCTAGATATACCACTACTAGTATATATTGATACCTCTCATTCACCCTCTGCAATAATAGATATTGAATCAAGTGGAACCGTGAGTTGAGTTATCCCATCTATATTACTCTTTGGTGAAAAGCGTATTGTGGCACTTTTTCCAATATAAGATTGTCCATCAATAATAGCAATTCTTATGGTTGAAAGTAAATTAGCATTCGCAACTGTAGAGAGTGCACTAATGGTTCCAGTGAGTATTTTTTCTTCTACTGTAACACTAACATTTTGACCAACAGTTAATCCTGCGACAAGATTCGGTTCTATATCGATAATAATCTGAGGTTGTTTACCAGTAAATTCAGTTATAGGTGATCCAATGTTTACAGATTGACCCACACTTCCAATCACTCTTGATATAATGCCATCAACTGGAGCTGTGATCCTGAGTTTTGCATAGTCACGCTCCGCTTGTGCAAGTGAGATATTTGCATTTTCTTTATTTGCCTCTAACTGAACAAGTGTTGTTGCCTTGAGTGCCATACTCGTTTCATAGGCTTTCTCCGCTTGTTCTAGAGAGAGTTTTGCATTTTCTATTTTATCTTTCGTATCTATTTTAGCATTTTCAAAAGAAAGTTTCAAATCATTGCTACTGTTTATTGTATTTTTTTCTTCTACAGTAAGTTCTCTTGAGAGGCTTGCAAGTGCAAGTTTACTAGCAATTTCAGTGTTTTGATATGTTTTGAAAAACGTAAGCGTTTGAGCTCTCCAGGCATTATATCCTCCCTCAGATCATTGAATAGTCGCTCGTTGTCCATTCCAAGATGCAAGCCATCCAGTAAGTAACTCTTGAGAAAGACCAGCTCAAATTACACTATTTTGTAGCATATATAACATTGCATCAGCATATTTTCTTGACTGAGTAAGACTCTTACTAATAAGCTCAAAATCTTCAATGGGATTCGCGATGTTAATAGTTTTTGTTTTTTCAATTCTAGCCCTTAGATCTCATCTTACGGAATATGTAGTATTCCATTCATTGTTCGCAAGAGCTTTTGAATCGCCCATTCGAGTTCCTAGATAAGCCTCCCAGCTATCATTTGAATACTCAAAGTTGGTAGTTATACCAAGGATTTTATCCCCTTCATATAACATTTGTGTCATGATTCGTTCAGCATCAGAAAGATATGTTTTGTAGCTTTCATTGTATGCATCGAGAGTTTTAGAATTTGTATTTACAAGTGTATCATACGCAAGATTATTTTTTCCAGTTAAGGTTTCATATGCCTGACGAGCTCGTTCATATGCTATGCGAGCATTATCTACGGATTGTTCCAGATTAATACGAGTGGTGTCAATATTTGCATTCTGTACCTTGAGTGTATTTTGAGCTTGAGAATAGCGCAGATCGTAATTATTCTGAGTATCTTTAAGTGTTGCGATAACTGTGCCTGCTTTTACAGATTGTCATTCTTTTACTGAAATTTTTGATATCTCTCATGCTCATTGAGCAGAAAGAGTGAGTGATGAACTTGCTGTAATTCTTCCAGTTTTTTCAACTGAAATATCAGCTTGTTTTTGTCCAACGCGAAATGTATCAATAATAAAAGGTGTTTTTTTTATTTCAGTAGTATCAGTAGGTACTACGGCCCCACAACTTGTTAAAAGAATTGTGGAAATAAGGAGAATTGAAATAGGAGACTTCATATGAAATTAATATATTATAGAGTTCGCATGGTTTAGATGCATTTTTGAGTAAAAAAGTTTCAATTTTAATTATGAATATTACATTCTGATTTAAGAAGATCAATAAAATCAGACATGTCTTCTGCTTTTATAAATCCAACGAATTTACCATATTTTGTCATAGTCATAAGTGTATCACCTTCTGTGATACTTAACATGTCACGTACATCTTTTGGAATAACAATTTGTCATTTGGTTCCAACCGTTACTGAACCATGCATTTTTACACCAGAGCTTGCTTTATTTGGTAATTCTTTTTTTGTTCAAAACATAAAAGTATAATAAGTTAGAAAAGTAATACTTTACATACTATATGAAAACATTATAGAAATGCAAATTTTTGTCTTAGAAAAGTACTATTGTTTTTTTGTAAAAAAAACTATAATTAAAATCTATTTTCTAAAATTTAGTATATGCAATTTTTAAAACGAACCTTCCTATTTCTTCTTACGAATATCGCAGTAATAGCATTACTTTCAGTGGTAATGATGGTTATCAATATGTTCTTTCCAGGATTACTCTCTATGTATGGATGAATGGGGCAACTCCTTGTTTATGCATTTGTGATAGGTTTTTGAGGTGCATTTATATCACTATTTATCTCAAGATGGAGCGCAAAACAAGCGTATAATATCGTTCTTCTGGATGCCAAGACAGCACTTGCAGAACCAAAATTAGAACTTGTTTGGAATACAGTTTCCAGAATTGCATTATCTGAGGGAATTGATATGCCAGAAGTGGGATATTACCAAAGCGATGAGCCAAATGCTTTTGCTACAGGTGCTAGCAAAAATAAATCTCTCGTTGCTGTATCTACTGGACTACTTAATCAGATGGAAAAGAACGAAATTGAATGAGTTGTTGGTCATGAAATGGCACATATTCTCAATGGAGACATGGTTACATTGACCCTTATTCAATGAGTCATGAATACGTTTGTAGTATTTCTCTCTCATATAGCGAGTCGGTTTGTGGTAAGTTTTTTCTCAAAATGAGAAGAGGACTCTAGTGCAATAGGAAGTCTGAGTTATTGAATTATATCAATTGTATTTCAAATTGTATTTGGATTCTTAGCTTCTTTTGTAGTTATGTGGTTTTCACGCGTGCGTGAGTATCGTGCTGATTTGGGTGGTGCAAAATATACATCAAAATCTCATATGATTGCCGGACTCAAGAAGCTTAAGAAGATTTCCGAAAAAGTACAACAGACTCCATCAGTTGATCCAAAAATGAATGCATTTATGATTAATGAACCGGATTCATTTTTCTCAACTCATCCTTCACTCGATAATCGTATGAAAGCACTTGAAGAAAATTATCAGTTGGCTTAATAAAAAAATCCCAGAATTTCTGGGATTTTTTTACGATTGAGTAAGGATTTCGTATCATGTTTCAGTAACTGCTATAGTATGTTCCCATTGTGCTGAGAGTAATCCATCTTTAGTTCGAACGGTCCAATTATCTTTATCGAGTTTTCATGCAAATTTTCATGCATTGATCATAGGTTCGATAGTGAATACCATTCCAGCTTGCATTTTTGGTCCTGTATTTTTTTCAGCCTTATGGTATACGTACGGTTCTTCATGAAATTCTACACCAACTCCGTGTACAGTGTAGTCCCTTACTACTGAGTATCCACGAGATTCTGTATACTGGGA
>JAIESH010000075.1 GCA_019746175.1 Candidatus Altimarinota bacterium | reverse complement strand
CACTTATCCTGGAAAATGAAGGAGCCCTTATAGGTCTCATATCGTTGATTGCTCCACGATTTGATCTAGAGACAATTCCTACTATGCATATATTGGTTTTGATGATCGCCCTAACAGAGATGATCTATTGGAAATGAGAAGAAATCCCTACATCAGTATCGGTGAATGAAGCTATTGAACTCACAAAGAAATTTTCAGATGATCAAGGAAAGGGATTCATCAACGGTGCACTCTCTACATTTATGAAAGAAAGGGAAGTCCTTCTCCAGAAGGCTATTGATGGTACATTTAGAATATTTAAGACTGTATAATACATATTGTATCCTCCATGAAAGTGGGGGATTTTTTTATGTTTGAAAAAATCTAAAAATACATAGAATACACAAAATAATCCCTTAGCAATGTCTCGTATATCTATCCGTTATCCTCGATGAGAGTTTGAATCTCAGGTTCACTCTCTTTTACAGTCCCTCAAGATACAACCTAAAAATGTTGATCTCTATACCCTTGCTTGTGTGCATCGATCTGTACTCAATGAGGTTACAGATGGCTATAGCGAGTCCAATGAGCGACTTGAGTACCTCTGAGATGCAGTTCTTGAGCTCGTCATCACTGAGGCCTTGTTTCATAATTTTCCAGAAAAATCAGAATGAGAGCTCACAGATATACGTTCAGCACTCGTCAGAGGACGAAATTTAGCACAGATTGCGAGTTCTCTCAATTTTTCATGAGTAATCCAGGTATCACGATGAGAGTACAATGCAAAATGACATGAAAACCCTTATATTCTCGCCAATACTATTGAGGCTATCATAGGAGCACTATATCTTGATCAATGATTTGATAGTGCTCGTGCATTTATTATACGGCATGTATATACAACCCTTCCGAATATCCTCGAAAAATCACTCTTTGTAGATCCAAAATCTGCTCTTCAGGAACTCACTCAAGAGGTATGGGGAGTTACGCCTACCTATGAAGTTATGGACGAGGTATGAGCTGACCATAACAAGGCCTATATTATCGCAGTTTCTCTCCATGGTATTGAACTCGGTCGTGGCAAGTGAACATCCAAGAAAAAATGAGAACAGGATGCTGCAGAAAATGCCTTGGGGCGAAGGTCTGAGTGGGAGTCAAAAATCGTAGGAAATAAAAAATAGGATTTATAAAAATGTATAAAATTTAATTGTCATTAAAAAATTTATATCATATTAACTTAATGTGGTAAATAAAATTATATTTTTATGTAAATTTTGTAATGAATTTGTAATATTGTTTTTATATAATATCTCGCGTCTGGCCAGACAATTATATTTTTTCATTTTTTTTATGTCCATGCGATCCCTCGTATCCCCGATTGTTCTCGTCTCGATTCTATTTTCCATATTCACTCCATCATTCTGAGTCTCTGCTCAAAATAGAGATACAGAGTATGAGAATATGATTGTCATAGATATGGTTGATGTATCAACTACTGATGAATTTGTTCAGATAGAGAACTCTATAGAAAAACCACTCATAGATACCAAAGATATCAATAACGCTCATAAATATGCCCTGAATTATATCTCTACTCTTGAACCGTATGATATCCATTGGACTGGGAAACATCCAAAACCTATTGGAAAATGAGTTCCATACTACACCGATGATGAGAATGCCCCCATCGTTTACGAGTGGAAAATCCGCTGTGACGATACCAAGAACTGTGGATCTATCATCGTTGCTACGATAGATGGTGTATCTCGAGTTATGGAATCTGGTACATATGGACTAGCCAATTATGAGCGACTTGGAACGAACAAGAAATCCAAACGCAATAAACTCTATTACTATTCAGCATTCGATCAATATATCGAGAGTAGTGATGGACAAATTACTACTGTTGATATGATCGATCCTGAGAAACAACTGAAAAAATCTTCATTAGAAATTAAAGAAGAATTACGAAGAGAAAAAGAAAAACGAAAAGAGATGAGAAAAAATGGAAAACTTCAATTTGTAACAGATGCATCTAATAATTGAGGTAATATGTCACAAATGGTTGCACCAACAGTAGCAATAGATGTTTCCTCTATGCCCCAAACAGCATGATGCCAATCAGCTCTTCCTTGCTACCAGCAATTTCAACAAACATATTGATCATCAACTCAATGTTGGTCTGGATGCACTCCTACTGCTATGGCTATTATTTTTGGATACTATGATCGTAAGTGATTATTTTCAAATTTATATGGCAACAATACACAATTAGCACCAGATAGTGGAAATACGGATATTACACTTATCAATATGGTAAATAGCATCCGTGGTTTTATGCAAACATATTGTACAGCTTTAAATGGTGGGGCAGGTGCCACTACACAATGATCAACAATGTGAATAGGTATGCAGTATGCTCGTAATAGAGGATATATCAATAGTCCTGATGGTGTTTATTCATCCTGAATAATAACAGCACTTTTTCAAAAAATCAAAACTGAAATTAATGCAGCAAGGCCTTTGATCGTAAATTATAGTAGTGCTACATCTTGACATACTATGGCAGCGTATGGTTATAATGATACTTGAGTTATATGAACAAGCCAATTACATGTTAATTATTGATTTTGACCAAGTTTTCCAGATAAATATATTTCCATGAGTGTTGCAATTGTATGAAGTTCTTCAACAAATGATGGTAATAATGCTATTGTATGACAAAAATTGAATAGTATTGTAACGGTACCAGTTCGTAATTAATTTTATATTATATGAAAATTCGAATTCTCTTGTTCAGTATGGTTCTATTAATCATAAATATATGTAGTAGTGAATTACTTTTTGCATCTCAATCTACGATTGTGGTTAATTTACCAATCACATCTTGCTTGGACAAGGTTAATATTAATAACATGACACCAGACTTTAAAAACTGGTATCATGCCAATCTTTCAGATTGAGATATACAGAAGCACTGATTGGGGGCAAGGAAAGCTGTATGTAGTTTTTATGTAGCTTGATGAGATATTAATCGTATCCAACTCGCTTCAATGATACCTATTTACATGCCTAAAATAGAATCCCCAATCTGATTACAGAACATATATATATGACAGGATTATCTCTATCCAGAGAGAATTTGATACAAATTATGGGGATGAAATGCTAAAAGTTTACCTGAAGGAAAATCTTTGTATTGGTTTCAATTTGGGGGATTCGGCTGACGAGCAGTATCGGAGGATCGTATTGTATATTTAAAATCTCTCGAAGAACCATTCCGCTCTGCTCCTATTATTCAGATGTATAGATATGGTGGATCTCCGTTACTTGTAGCACGCAGTAATACAGGAATTGTTACAAATGTTTTTTTTCAAAATCATCGAAATATACTTGATCCCATGCTACGAGCACAAAAATATCTCTGAGAGAAATGGTATCATCCGTAGAATTTTTACTTCTGATAATAATAAATAAACCCATTAATGGGTTTATTTATTATTTATTGTTATAATTGCATTTTCTAACATGGCTGGAATATAGTATTTATTTGATTTTATATCATATATAAAATCTGCAGGACCCCCTATTTCTGTTGTGGAAATTGTACTTAATTTCTTTGTTGAGATCTTGTATTTTAAGAGTTTTCATTTTTTCTCGAATGCTATCCAATCTGTAAAAATAATAGAACCCGTTTTTTTCTCTAAACTAATACCATCTAGATATCCAATATATGAGGATAATATTATTATATTCATTGAAGAATCAATATAACCAAGAGATCAATTTGGTAAATTATTTGTACCAAATGATACGAAATATATTCTCT
>JAIESH010000035.1 GCA_019746175.1 Candidatus Altimarinota bacterium | reverse complement strand
CCGTTGCTCGAACTCGTACTACTCCTGCCGCTAAATAATATTACTCAAAAATCTCTCCTCAAAATTGGAGAGATTTTTTTATTTATTTTTATGATACTACAACCAACTTCTCATTTTATCTGACTGTCATTGCAACAATCTTTCTTTCAGGATCTTTATGTTAGTTTAGATGACTATATTATCAGGCATCATCTTTCTAGATTTATCCAATTTCAAAGACCCGAAACAATACATATTACCCTCTATTATCTTGGTAAGCATATTTCGGATAATGAGAAAGATGTATTTCAAGAATTTCAGAAGAATACCCCCCTCGACTCAGATATATCTTTGGATACGGTCTGATATTTTTATCGAGACGATCTTCCATATATCTGCTATATTCTTCCGAGAGATATATGATATTTCGCTAGACTAAATAATATACTAGCTTGATTATTTCATCGAGATGATATCTGAGATAATCAGTTTTCCTATGTTCCGCATATTACCCTCATCCGTATATTGGACTTTACTTGATTCGCTATGCATCAAAAAAATATTGAGATTATTATATCTGACTTCATAACAAAATATCACAATATCTGATTATCACATACTATTGATTTATATGCTGTAGATTCATCAATAAAACCTGAATTACAAGAGAGAATCGGATAAGGATTTTATTCCATATTTTTGAGTGATTTGAATAAAAGTTTAAATATCTTTTCTTCATATCTCGCGAATCTCTCACTCTCGATAGTCCAGGCTACTTGAGTATCATAGTCGATGATCGATACACGATTCCCATATATCAGTTTTGTGATATTATCATCAAATGCATCAAATCATTTAGGGATTGAGACTACTTCTCGATATGGATTTCATTCCCTGTATGGTTTTCGATCTTCACTCGTGATAACATATCGTTCGAGTTCTTTTGATTTTTGTTTTTCGTGATAATTATCTGATACATACAGACTACGATCAGCAAATTCTCGTCTTGAAGAGCTATATCTATAATATATTCCATTTTTTGGTAACAGATTTACGAGATCTTGATGGATAGATTGTATGCCCTCTATTCCTTCTCGGATTGAGAGTATGGGAGATTCATGATTTCGTTGATGGATCTCGGTCAATTCTGGGATGATACGATCAGCCATCTGATCGAGCTCTATGAGTTTATTTCGGAGCTCTTCTGGTCCAGTAGTATGATAAAAATATCGTTTCTCACTTTGAGATTTTTCAACAAATCACTCATCTTCGAGGCTTTTGAGTACTTTGTATACCATTGGTCGATGGAGATTTGTTTTTTTGGCTATCTCAGTAACGAGTATATGAGGGTGTTCGAGTAGTGTCAGGTACACTTGGATTTCGACTTCGTTCATCCCAAGCCTCTTTAGGAAATTTTGATATTTTTTCATAAGTGTATTATATTTAGTACACTTTTATTATATAGAGAAATCCAATATGTAAAACAAATATTTTTATTATTTATCTTTTTTGTACACATTTCTCTGATTTGTATGAGAACTTCGTATGAGTAGATATACTCATAGCATTCTTAATATAAAAACTATGTACGACCTCCATTCACACACTCCATTATCTGATTGAGATACTCCTTCTGAAGAAGTTGTACAGGCAGCTATTTCTAGGGGTGCTCGTGTGCTAGCAATAACTGATCATGATATTATCAATCGGGAAGTAGGGAAATTGATCAGAGAATATCATGCAACTTTTGATCAGATTACTCAACACAAGTCTCCATGGATCGATGTTGTAGAGTGAGTCGAAGTATCGATCTGTCATGTGGATAATGAGTATCAAAAATCTATGCATATGCTCGCATATAGTCATCGACTCCCAGATTCTCTCGATATCTTTTTACAAAAAATCAGAATGGGAAAGCTAGAAAAAATACAACTCCAATGTGAAACTCTCTCGAGTCATGGATTCCAGATTCAGCTCGACTGATGAAATCTTATACCGTTTTCTCTAGAAAACTTGAAGCATAGATTTCCGAAGAGTAATATAGAAAATCTGAATAACGGACATATTTCTGAGGCTTTTCTCGAAGTTGATACTAATCTTGACTCAGTATCTAAACTAACTGGAAAAAATATCGATTCTAAAAATTTTTTATCTCAATGTCTCAAAAAAGAAGGTGAATTTACACGAAAAATCTCTCTTCCTCGCGATGTTCCTCCTTATGAGCCAAGTTTTGAGTCACTCGTAAAACAATTGGATAAAAATAAAACTGTTATATCGCTGCCACATGCTCATGTGACCTTCAAGACGGTTGGTGAATTCCAGGATCGAGTCGGCAAGCTCGTGGATATCGGTATGAATGCTATTGAGATCAGTGCTACGATGCCAGTAGAGTGGGTACAGGTAGTTGATCAAACGAGAACAAAATATGATTTACTGTTAACGTTTGGTTCTGATTCGCATGGTATCGGAAAAACTGATAGATATCATGGAGAATTTATGACACTAAATCCAGTTTTACAATGATCAGAATCCGTTGTGTGAGAATGGATGGAGGTATTTCTCAAAAAGACTGGAGCAGCTGTTTAGATTTTATTTTTTGACAAAAAAGAATAGTTTCGATATACTTGTCCTATGAATCAAATATTTCAAACAGCATCTTGGCAAATCTGCCTCACCTCACGGTGTGGTATTTTTGCGTAGATATTATTGAGATAATATACCAAAATCCCTCGTGAGTAATTATAACTTTCGGGGGATTTTTTTGATTTCTTTTTTACCTTAACCTTTTTCACTTATGCAATTCTACAAACAAATTTTTAACAACCTTGATCGCAATATTCTCCCAAAAACCCGCGAACAATCGTTGATACAATTTACACAAAAACAATTTCCGATACTTGCCCAACAATACTGAGATACATTGATCCAATATATCAATGGAGAGATATCATATACCCAGATATCTATAATTCTCACAAAAATAAAAGCAAATAGACTTGCTCAGATGGATCGTGGTGCTGTGAGATCACAAAACTATTTACTCTGAAAAACCGATCCAGTGATTGATGAGATCTATAGGTTTCAAGATGCATTTGCTCCGTATCGAAATACTCAGGCAAATTATGTTCCATGAACTCGCGGAGTTCAGAAGAAAACCACTGATACTGCATGATTCTATCTTGGATAAGTTGTTTTTCTCTTATTTTCTCCTATACTATACCTAACTTTTTCTCTTATGTCTAAAAAAATAATTACCGGAATCAAATCGACCGGATCATCCCTCCATCTCTGAAATCTCATGGGTGCCGTACTTCCATTTGCGAAATCAGCCAAGTGAAATGACGCTGCCATATTTATCGCTGATCTCCATTCTCTCACGAGCGTGAAGGATTGAGAAATTCTCAGACAGCAGACTCTTGAGATCGCTATCGAGTATTTTGCTATCTTTGGTATCGATACTCCTATTACTATATTTCGTCAATCAGATATCATGGATATCACTCGGCTCATGTGGATTCTCACCAATGTGACGCCTTATTCATTGATGCTCAGGGCTCATAGCTTCAAAGATAGTGAAGCAAAGAATATTGATCTCAATATGTGAGTATTTAATTATCCGATACTCATGGCAGCAGATATCCTCGGGTATGATTGTGAGTGAGTACCAGTAGGGAAGGATCAGATCCAACATCTCGAGATGACTCGTGATATTGCTCGAGCATTTAACAAGACATATGGAAAAGAAGTATTTATCGAACCTGAGGCTATCATTGCAGAGGCAGTAGCAACTTTGCCTGGGATCGATGGTCGCAAGATG
>JAIESH010000128.1 GCA_019746175.1 Candidatus Altimarinota bacterium | reverse complement strand
CAATCTTCCCTTCTGATATTCCTGTATCATTGGTGGAGCAATTACGATGATCATTGCCTCGCATTTTTTGATTGCTGATGAGGATCAATGAAAAGATATAAAAGATACGATTGTGGTATTATTGGTGTATGGATTTTTATTCCTCATTAGTGCCTTTGGTATCGTTTGGTATGGTGTATTTGTATACTTTCTATTCCTTACTCTCATTGGACTTGCATCACTCGCATTTGTTACATACAGAGACAATGAAGATGAGGATCTTATCTGAGTAAAATCTACTATATCTATTTTATTTTTTCTATTTATTGTTGTCTATATACTCAGATCAGCATTCCCACATGGATGGAACAATCTCATCAATGCAGGAATGAATGAATACAAATATAATAAACTCGATCAAAATGAAAGTATATTTACCTATAGAGCAGACTATATAACTCCGATAGCAACAATGAATGTTGTTGATCCAAAAGCAGTAGTAAAAAGAGCTGGGAACCTAGCTAGCAGTGTTACTGTCAAGAAGATACTCACTCCTGAAAGATTGGAGGCCATGAGTGCCGCGGATCTGCACCAGGTACTCCTCTACTTTGTTGTTCAGCTCGAAAGTGGTAAACCAATTCAAGATAGAAAGAATATAGAGACAGATATAAACAATATCTGAAATGAACTCTATTGAAGCATACTATCACCAAAATGAGATGATATAAACAATAAATGAATCTACCGAATTGGAACATTTATGACATATCTCATCAATAAAAACCAACAAAGATATATTGATGACAGTCTCGTATTTGATTTTGAAACATTTTTCTATGAGCCATCACCTGAAAAAACTATAGAAAAAATGAAGAAACAATGAATTGGATATCTCCTCACTGATCTTAATGCTGCAACGATAGACAAGGATCCAAGAAGAGTTCTTACAAAAAGATTTGAACATCTTCTCTTGAGCATGCGAGCTAAAAATCTAAAACTCGTAGAATCTGATAACCTCTGTCTCAAGATTGCTATCGATGAATATAAATCTGGAAAACTCCAATCTGATATAGAATTCATAGATATTGCTGGTACTAATTATGAGAGTTATCGATGAGATGATCTACAAACAGTAGTAAATCGTAATATAAAGCAAAATAAATGTGCGAACTACGCGATATCAATGATCAATAATTCTGCAAAATCAGGATCAACACTCCCAGCGTATCTAGCCCCAATTCGAGATGAACTACTCGCTAGTAAAGATACAAAAACGCAACAATCTATACTTGGAAGAGCATTCGGACAAAGTTACTTTGCACTATTTGAAATTATCGATGAGCCAATTCCAACAAATACTCAAAATACAATATCAAATTCTGTAGTTACCAATACTTGAATAACTCAATAAATTAAAAAAACTCCCTATTCTGGGAGTTTTTTAGTGAAAAACATGAATTATTGCATATAAATTGACAGATAAATACCCTTGTAGTATATTAAGAAATATAATCTAAAGAAAATTATGTGAATTGAACTTCAAGATAATCATACATTAGTCAGTATTTCTGGTGAAAATATAAGAAAACTTCAATCAACGGTACGGGGACATGTTGATGAGATATTTGCATATACCCATGAAAATAATCAGCATGAGTTTTACATTAAAAATATGCCACTTGCTGAGTTAATTACAGAGTATCCATATCTTTGGTGAGCCATACAGTATAAAATAAAAGAATTTATACTTAAGAAAATAGCTGATCCTGATATTATTGCACAAAATGAATTGGAACTGAGAGATAGTATCATAAAAATACTCATGAAACCTTCTATCCATAATCCTATCACTAAACAAAAACCTGAAAATATAAAACTATTAATTGATGAGGAATTTATTAAAAATACTGAGTTATTTGAATATATAGAGCAAAATACTGTAAGTTCATTTATAGAATACTCTAATGCAAAGTTAAATAATCTACAAGGTAACCAAATAAAGTGATTAATTAAAAGAATTACTGGTCGTACAACAAAAAAATGAAGCAATGAAATTGGTCATCTCAATGAGATTTTCAAAGATATTATCAAATACACTGAAAATATCTACCATATTAATTTGAGCTCAACATTAACCTTTCTTGATGGGATTGGCACATTCTGAAATTTTGACTTTCTTGCAGAGCTACTCAAAAAAGAGATGGATAAATGATGAATACATAGAAGGGATGCATTGCTGTTAATCAAGGCAATATATGCATGGTGACACCTCCCTAGAATCAAGCAAGCACAGAATGAAGCAATAGTTGCTCAAGAAAATTTTTATAATCATCTTAATGGAACAAAATGATCTTGCAAAGATACATCAAGAGAAAAAAAATGAGAAGATGCAAAAACCCTATTAGAAAAGAAGTCATTTGTATATGCATTTGAATTTTCAAATGGAACTAAAAAAGATATTCATATAGAAACTCGTGTTAAATCTATTGAAAGTATCCTTATTAAATTATTTGCTGATGAAAATTATAGTGATGTAGATTCTGTAAGTGATTTATTAGGAATAAGAATGTATTTATGAGAGCTGAGTCAGGTAGAAAAAAATGAAGTAATTTGATTCTTTTGAACATTTATTGGAAAAAATTCCGGAATTTTTAAAAATAAAAATTATCTAAGTGAAGATGATATTGATTGACTACAATCAACATGGAATACGTATGATTGCACTCCAATTGGAATAGAATCAAAGAGAAAAGGAAGAACAAGTAGTGAGTATAAAGATTGCAAATATAGTGGCTATATGGCCAAAACAATACATGATAAACAAGTTGGAACTGAAATACAATTCTTTGATACAATAAATGATCCAGATCCAGTCTGAGTAGCCAATCACAGTATATTAGATACAAAAAAAATCATCCAATGATGGTATCGTTCTGCACATATAATCACAGGACAACAAATAGCCGAAGTAATCTTGCGACGATGTTTTGATGAGCAAGAAAAATCTATCTCATGACTTTCATTTAATGAAATATTTCTTGAAATTTATAAACAAATTTTAGTTCCATATTGAATATCTTGAAATCATTCGAATATTGAGACATCATTTGCAGTAAAGTGATATGAGCATCTTATTGAAATGGAATATCCAGAAATGCAAAAACTAGAACCAAAGAGTCACATAAAAATCCTCGAGTATATAAATGGCCTTCAGGAAGAATATTTAAAAAATCAGAAACACAATATGTAAATTAAGAACTTATTTTCTCTATAGAAATAAATTCTATTTATTATTATTCTTAAAGTTTTTTAATAATGTCTCGAAATTGATTGGCACGATCAAGATAATCTTTAAATAGTCAAAAACTAGCACAGCCCGGGGAAAGCATAAGAATATCTCATGCTTTCTTCTTTTTATATAACCAATGGACTCATTCCAAGAGATTATCTGTAGAGAGATAATCTATCTTGGTTGTTTTTGCAATATCAACAAATTGTTCTTTTGTCGCACCAATACATACCATAGCAGCAACCCTACTACTAAATAATGTATTTAAGTGAAAAAACGAATCTCCTTTATCGGATCCACCGACTATGAGTAACAGATTTTTTGTATTACCAAATGAGCCAAGTGCCGCAGCCAAACTCTGTGAACTCGTTGACTTCGAATCCTCCACAATCGTAATTCATCATTTTTTTGCGATAATCTCGAGTCTATGAGGTAATCATTGAATTTGATTCAGATATTCTCGACTTCGTTTTGAACAGATTTTCATTCCATTCGCTACAAGTAAACAGGATAGCATATTCATGGC